>CALWAM010000013.1 GCA_944373135.1 uncultured Bacilli bacterium
ACATGGTATTATCAAATATATAAAAGCTTGCATTTTAGGTATCAAGATGTGCGGACACTTAATATTTCAATTTATATTTTCCACAGTTACGACAAAAATCTTGACTTTTTAATATTAATAATATTATAATAAGGAAGCTTTATTAGATGTGGAGGTGCAAAATGAAAAGAACTTATCAACCAAATAATCGTAAAAAAGCAAAAAAACATGGCTTTTTTGCTCGGAAAGAGACAAATATATTAAAATCTAGAAGAAAAAAAGGACGCAAAGTATTATGCAAGTAAACCACTAAAAATGTGGTTTTTTATCTAAAAGGAGGAATTTTCGATGAAGAGAAAAGAAATGATAAAAGCTAAAAAAGATTTTACTGATATCATCAAAAATTATCCTTTTGTAAAAAATCAATATTTCATTGTATATATAAGAAAAAAAAATATTTTACAAAACAATTATGGTATTGCCATAAGTAATAAAATTGGCAACGCTGTTCTGAGAAATAAAATAAAAAGACAAGTTAGAAATATTATAGATGAGTACAAAAATATGTTTCCAAAAAATACAGATTATATTATAATGATAAGGAAGACATGTGCTTGTTCTAAGTTTCATATCTTAAAAGAGAACTTATATAATTTAATTAAGGAGATCAAATGAAAAAGCAACTTAAAATAATAATATTATTAGTAACTTTAATTTCATGTGTTGGCTGTACAAGTTACGTTAAAGAAGGTAACAAGAATATTATATATGAAGAAACCGGTCAAACAATAACAGCTAATATATTGTGTAAACCTAGTAATGAAGATTTATATAATTTATATGAAGAACATGATGATAAATTAAAAGTATCATTGTCTGATCTTCCCGAGTGTTCTAAATTTACTCCTGGTTCATTAAAATATGAAAGTTTATGGGAATCTATATTTGTTAAGCCATTAGCTTGGATAATTATTAAAATAGGAAATTTAGTTAAAAATTATGGCTTTGCAGTTATAATTGTAACTATCATACTAAGATCTTTAATGATTCCTATTACTAAAAAAAGTGCTATGCAACAAGAAAATATGAAAAAAGCTCAACCTGAATTAGCAAAAATAGAAAATAAATATAAAAATAAACAAGATAGCGAATCAATGATGGCTAAAAGTCAAGAAATGATGATGATTTATAAAAAATATAACATAAATCCTATTTCAGGCTGTTTATTAGGATTTATTCAACTTCCTTTATTCTTTGCTTTTTTAGAAGCAATTAATAGAGTACCAGTGATTTTTGAAGGATACTTTTTACCATTTATCAATAGCATAAAATTCAAAATGCCATTAGGTATGACACCATTAGTCGGTATAACCAAAGGTTATTATATCTACATTTTATTAATTTTAATAATATTTGCTACAACATATTATTCTTTTAGACAAACTATGAGCAATCAAGGTAATAATGAACAAGCAAATCAAATGAAATTCATGATGAATTTTATGCTTATTATAATCGCTATTGCATCTTTAAGTTTACCAACTGCTATAGCATTATATTGGATTACTAATAGTGCTTATGGTATTATTCAAATATGGTTAACCAAAAAGTTAAGTGAAAGAAGGAAGTAGTTATGAAATTAGAAGTATTTACCGGCAAAACTGAAGAGGAAGCTTTGCAAACTGCATTAGAATGTTTTGATACTACAATTGATAAAATAATATACGAAACAGAAATAAAAAAAGGAGGCTTATTTAAGGGAACTTCCTATGAAATAAAAGCTATTAAATTAACTACTATTTTGGAATATTTAAAACAATATTTACTAGAATTATTAAATAATATGTCAATAAAAGCAACCTTTGAAACACAAATTAGAAACAATCAGTTATACATAAAAATATATTCAGATAAAAACAATGTATTAATTGGAAAAAACGGGCAAAATCTTCAAGCATTACAAACAATAATCCGTCAATTAATAAATAAAAATCTTAAAAATTCAATTAATGTAATTTTAGATGTTGAGAATTATCGTGAAAAGCAATTAAAACATTTAGAAATATTAGCTAAAAAAATTGCTAAAGAAGTTCAACAAACTCATCAAGATGTAGTCATGGATAATATGAATTCTTACGAAAGAAGAATAGTTCATAATGCTATTGCAAAATTTAAAAATATAAGTAGTGTTAGTGAGGGAATCGAACCTAATAGACACATAATCATAAGTTATAAAGAAAAATAATCACCAAACAGAAGTGATTATTTTTTTCTAATTAATTTTAATGTTTCTCCATACATTTCTTCATGTATGTCATCTATTTTTCTTAATTTTCTTTCATTATTCATCCCATTAACTAATCTAAAATGACAATAAGAAGCAACTAAAAATGAACGTTCATGAACCAATTTTAAATAATTTATGTTGGATTCATGAATATCCGTTGCCATTCCATTTTTATGTGCATTTTTTTCAACATCTCGTTTTTTTAATAGTTTAATGTTTTCTTCAAAGCTTATATAAGGCATTAAAACTAAACTAGGCTTAGGAATTTCTAACAAATCGTATTCGATATTTTCCAACCAATTAATAAACTCAATAACCATTTTATCAGTTTCTAATTTTGTCGCTTGAAATAACATATTAGACGTCGTATATCTATTAGCTAATAATAACACATTAGGATCATCATAAGCTTCTTTTAATTCTTTATTAGATTTAAAAGCATGAAACCTATCCATTGCATAACATAAAGATGCTTGATAAGCAGAAACATCTTCTGCATTAATACCATATAGACCACTTAAATAAGATCGTACAAAATATGATGATTCCTCACTATATTGTGGAAAATCCAATAAATAAAAAGGAATATTTTCTTTAGACAAACGTTCTCTTAATAATTCACTTTGTGTTCCTTTTCCAGAACCATCTAATCCCTCAATAACCAAAATTTTCCCCATTTCAATCACCATTATTTATAATACTATGATAAAAATATAAAGTAAATAGATTTAATATCTAACTATTAATAAAATAAATTCTCTTTAATAAAAAATAAAAATATGCTATAATACCGCCGAAAGAAGTGAAGTTAAATGACCGATACAATATGTTCAATATCAACTAGTTTAGGTACTGGAGCAATATCAATTATAAGATTAAGTGGTCCGGAATCAATTAACTTAGTTAATAAAATTTTTACCGGTAAAGATCTTAATCAAGTGGAAAGTCATACAATCCATTATGGATATATAAAATATCAAAATGAAATAATAGATGAAGTATTAATAACTATTATGAAAGCTCCAAAAACATTCACTAGAGAAGATATAGTTGAAATAAATGCTCATGGTGGTATAGCAACTACTAACAAGATATTAGAAATATTATTGACTATAGGAGCCCGACTTGCTGAACCAGGAGAATTTACAAAAAGAGCATTTTTAAATGGCAGAATAGATTTAGTTGAAGCAGAAGCCGTTTCAGACTTAATTGTTTCTGATACAGAAGATTCAAGAGCCTTAGCTATTAACCAATTAACTGGTTCATTATCGGCACTTATAAATAATGAAAGAAAAAAAATTGTGACTTTATTATCTAATATTGAAGTAAATATAGATTACCCTGAATATGAAGATATAAAAAAGATAACAAATTCAGTTCTATTGCCTATACTAAAAGAAATAAAAATAGATTTAACAAAAATCTTAGAAGAATCTAAGATAAGTAAAATAATTAAAGAAGGAATAAATATCGCTATAGTAGGTCGTCCTAATGTAGGTAAAAGTAGCTTATTAAATAAATTTTTAAATGAAGAAAAAGCTATAGTTACTAATATTGCTGGAACTACACGAGATATCGTTGAAGGAAGTATAAGCTTAAAAGGTATTAAATTAAATTTCATAGATACCGCCGGAATTAGAGAAACATCCGACATAGTTGAAAAAATCGGTGTAGAAAGAAGTTTATCAACTATTAATAAAGCTGACTTAATAATTTTAGTATTAAATAATGCTGAAGAATTAACAGAAGAAGATTTAAATTTATTAAAAAAGATAAAAGGTAAAAAATACATATTATTTATTAATAAAAGTGATTTACCTAAAGAATTAGATTATAGTAATTTGAATAATTATATTTTAGGTAATACCCTAACTAGTGATGGAATAGATTTATTAAAAGAAAAAATAATTGAGTTATTTAATTTAGATACATTTAAAAGTAAAAATTTAGTTTATATGTCTAATGCTAGACAAATATCATTAGTAGAAAAAGCCCTTAAAAATATTGAAAATGCCCTAGATGCTCTAAAAAATAATATACCTATAGATATGGTTGAGATAGATATAAAATCTTGTTTTGATACTTTAGGCGAAATAATAGGTGTAACATATAAAGATGAATTAATTGATGAAATATTTAAAAATTTTTGTATAGGAAAGTAGGAATAAAATGAAATATGAAATAATTGTTGTTGGTGGAGGTCATGCTGGCTGCGAAGCAGCACATGCCAGTGCTATCCTAGGTCATAAAACTTTATTGATTACTATGAATAAAAAAAACATTGCTGACATGCCATGTAATCCTTCTATAGGCGGAACAGCTAAAGGAATAATAGTAAGGGAAATAGATGCTTTAGGCGGTCTAATGGGAAAAGTAGCTGATCGTTCCCATTTTCAAATCAAAATGTTAAATAATAGTAAGGGACCAGCAGTTAGATCACTTCGTGCTCAAGCTGATAAAATTGTCTATCCTCGAGAAATGTTAAATATATTAGAACATACAGAAAATTTGTCAATTTTAGAAGGAACTGTCGAAGACATTATTGTTGATAATAACTTAATAAAAGGTGTAATCTTATCTAACAATGAAAAAATTTTTTGTGATGCCTTAATATTAACTACCGGTACTTATTTAAAATCTGATATTTTAATAGGTGACAGTAAAACTCCCGGAGGACCTCATGGCGAACCTTATTCTAAATATTTAAGTGAAAATTTAAAAAAATATGGATTACGCATTCAACGATTGAAAACTGGTACTCCGCAAAGGATAGCCAAAAATAGTATAGATTTTAGCAAAATGCATGAAGAAAAAGGAGATTCATGTTATTGGACTTTTAGTTTTGATAATCCTCCATTATATAAAATAAATGAGCAACAAAGATGTTATTTAATATATACAACCGAAAAAACCAAAAAAATTATTGAAGATAACTTAACTAAATCTAGTATGTATAGTGGATTAGTAGAAGGCATAGGTCCTCGCTATTGTCCATCAATTGAAGATAAGATAGTGCGTTTTAATGATAAAGAAAGACATCAACTTTTTCTAGAACCAGAAAGCTTATACTATGATGAATGGTATATCCAAGGATTTTCAACTAGTATGCCAAAAGATATTCAAGAACAAATGGTCCATAGTTTACCCGGTCTAGAAAATGCAATTATTACCAAATATGCTTATGCCATTGAATATGATGCTTTAAATCCTCTAGACATAAAACCAAATCTAGAAAATAAAATAATTGAAAATCTTTTTACTGCTGGCCAAATAAATGGTACTAGTGGTTATGAGGAAGCCGCTGGTCAAGGATTAATAGCAGGAATAAATGCTAGTTTAAAATTAGAAGATAAAAAGCCTTTAATTTTAAAACGTAATGAATCTTATATTGGTGTTTTAATTGATGATTTAGTAACAAAAGGTACCCAAGAACCATACCGAATGCTAACATCTCGTGCCGAATTTCGTTTATTGTTAAGACATGATAATGCTGATTTACGTTTACGTAAATATGGCTATGAAATTGGTTTAATTAATAATGAACAATATGATAGATTAATTAATAAAGAAAAAAATATTAAGGATTTAATGTCATATTTAAAAAATACTGCCCTACATTTAAATGAAACAACTAAAAATATTTTTTCTGAAAACAATAAAAATATACCTAATCAAGGATTAACACTATATCAATTATTAAAAAGACCAGAAATAGATATTAACTTCTTAAAAAAACTTGTGAAACTTAATTATGCTGAAGATGAAATAGAACAAGTATCAATAATGATTAAATATGAAGGCTACATTGATAAAGCTTATAAGGAAGTAGAAAAACTAAATAAATTAGAAGAAAAGCAAATACCAGCTGATATTGATTATAACAATGTTAAAAATTTAGCATCCGAAGCTCGTCAAAAATTTGAAAAAATTCGTCCTATAACTATAGGTCAAGCTTCTCGTATAAGTGGTGTAAATCCATCGGATTTAGCTATTTTAACGGTTTATTTAAAGAAAGAGTATGGTAAAAATGAATAAACAAGAATTTATAGCTGAATTGGCTAATATAAATATTTTTCCAACTTTAGATCAATTAAATCAGTTAGAAGAATATGCCAATTATTTATTAGAATATAATAAATTAACAAATTTAACGGCCATTAAAACAATCGATGAAATTTATTTAAAACACTTTTATGATAGTTTAACAATAATTAAGGTAATAGATTTAAATAAATATAATTCTTTATTGGACATTGGTACTGGCGCTGGTTTTCCCGGTTTAGTGTTAAAAATATTTTATCCCAATCTTAATGTAACGCTTCTAGACTCTAATAACAAAAAAACAAAATTTTTAACAAATTTAGTTAAAAAGTTAAACTTAAGTAAAATAGAGATAGTTAATGAACGAGCAGAACAATATTGCCAAAATAATCGTGAAAATCATGATATTGTTACTTCTCGTGCTGTTAGCTCAATGCAAATATTAGCTGAATTATCATTACCATTTGTCAAAGTAAACGGTTACTTTATTCCACTTAAAGCTAATGTTAAAGAAGAATTAGCTAAGTCACATAAAGCAATAGAAATTTTAGGTGGTAAAATAGAAATTATATCAGAATTTAAATTACCTATAGAAAATTCTACGAGAACAATTATTAAAATTTTAAAAACAAAACCATCACCAAATATCTATCCCCGCTCATACGATAAAATAATTAAAAAGCCACTTGTAAAATAATTCTAAATAAGGTATTATTAATATAGTAAAAGGGGCTGTAATTATGAACATGGATAAAGAAATATTACAAGTAAATATAGATGATATTATACCAAATCGCTTTCAACCAAGATTGTCTTTTGATGAACAAGGGCTTAAAGAATTAGCTGCTTCTATAAAAGAACATGGTATTATTCAACCATTAGTATTAAGAAAACTAGGTAACAAATATGAAATAATTGCTGGAGAAAGACGTTATAAAGCATCTCAATTAGCAGGACTAACTACGGTTCCTGCCGTTATTTCTAATATAGATGATAATCGCAGTGCTGAAGTCGCTTTAGTAGAAAATCTTCAAAGAAGAAATTTAACACCTATAGAGGAAGCGCGCTCTTATAAAAATTTATTAGATAAAGGATATTTAACTCAAGAATCACTTGCTAAGAAAATGGGACTATCACAATCTGCTATTTCTAATAAATTAAGATTATTAAATTTAGATGAATCAGTCCAACAAGCCTTGTTAGAAGAACGAATTAGTGAAAGACATGCTCGAGCTTTACTTCAATTACCAAATAAAGCCGATCAAAAAAATTTTTTAGAAAGGGTTATATCTGAACGTATGACTGTCCGCCAATTAGATAATGAAATTAAAAAATTTTTATCTGGAAATGATACTGATATACCAAAAGTAGAATTAAATCCAAATATTGATAATATAAAAAATAATGCATCTGATATTAATCCAACACAAAAAATGACTGTTGAATCAATGATGGTTCCTGATTCAGTCTTAACTGATTATAGTTCAAATTCATCTACTCAACCTTCAACAACTAATAGATTTTTTAATAATGTTGAAAACCAATCTTCAACATCAAATTCTAAAGAATATAATATTGATAGTTTATTTCAAGTATCTAATCAAGAAACTGCAGAAACAGAATCTAATGAACAACTACATAACGATACATTAAATAATCCCTCAATAATAAGTCCTGTAACAAATCAACCATTTGTTGGACCTCAAACTAATAAATTTTTTAATATAGAACCTCAAGAAGAATTATTGTTTCAAGAACCTGCTAAGCCAGAAATATTAGATCCTATGTCTTTAGTTCCAGAAATTCATCAAGAAGATAAAATAAGTGATGCAAAAGAAATAATCAATGATGCTATTGGTCAACTAAATAATTTGGGTTATAAAATAAATAAAACGGAAAATGAATCACTTAATGGTGTTATAATTACTTTAGAAATAACTAAATAAAGACCTTAATGGTCTTTTAATTTTTGCTGTTTAAATCTGAAACTACTTCACTCCCTTTTATAAAATAGAAAATATTACTATGTTCTCCATCGCTATCACTTATACCGGTTATGGCATTTAATGGAACACCTACAACATTATCCGGTTTTTCATACCATTTCGGTTCTTTATTTTTTAACAAATTTTCTACAGTGTTTACCCAGATATTTTTAGAAATATTCCCTAAACTATTATCTATGACATTATTATTATCATAACCGTTCCAAACTAACATTAACATATCAGGATTATATCCTACCATATAAAAATCTGTTCCCGTAGTACCAGTTTTAACTGCATACTTACGTGATATTTTTCCAGCAATACTCATAACGGTCGGATTATTATAATCTATAAAAGCTGAATTATAAGTTGATGTCATCATTTCGTTTAATATATAAACATAGCTACTATTTAAGACTAAATTATCTTTATTTTCTTTTTCATATAACACATTCCCATCTAAATCTTCAACTCTTGTGATGAAAGTTAAATCTCTTTTATATCCCCCACTAGCTAATGTGGTATAAGCAGTAGCAAAATCAATCATTGTCATTTCTACTGTTCCTAAAGGCAAAGATGGAATTGGCTCTAAAGTTTTTTTGATTCCCATTCTCTTAGTGGTTTCCACCAATTTATCTTCTCCTAAAAACAAATGTGTTTTTACGGCATATATATTGTCCGAATAAGATATAGCCGCTGCCATTGTAATGTTTTGGTTCCCATATTTATTATTATAATTAGCAGGGCTATATATTTGATTGTTTGCAAAAACAAAACTGGTTGGTTCGCTTAAAAAAGTACTGGCCGAAGTCATGCCATTTTCTAATGCCGCATAATAAAGTAAAGGTTTCATAGTACTCCCTACTTGTCTATTTGCATTTATTGCTCTATTAAATTGGCTTTTTGCATAATCAACTCCTCCAATAAGTGCCATTACATTGCCATTATTAGGATTAATAATTACACTAGCTACTTGTAAATCATTAACATCTTTCATCTCATTTAACATGCTTTGTTCTAGAACCGTTTGTGCTTCTAAATTTAGAGAAGTATAAATTTTTAATCCTCCAGTTTCAATTAATTTCTTCGGCACAGCTTCTATTTTTTCCAATTCATCATAAACAGCATCTTGATAATACATTAAAGTTTGTAAGTTATTTTCACTTCTTTTACCATATATATTTAAATCTGTTTTAAATAAATTGTTATATTCACTTTCACTTATTTTATCATTATCTAACATTGCCTTTGCAACAACCCAACCTCTTTCTATTGCCGCATTTAAATCACTTACAGGGTTAAAATAACTTGGACTTTTAGGTATTCCTGCTAAAATTATAGCCTCTTCCAATGTAACATCTTTAGCACTTTTATTAAAATAATAATTAGCAGCATTTTCTATACCGTAATTACCTTGGCCAAAATTTATTGTATTTAAATATCCTTCTAATATTTCATCTTTATCATAATGAACCTCAAGTTTTAATGTTAACCAAGCTTCTTCAATTTTTCTACTCCATTCTTTATCAAAATCCAGATATAAATTTTTAATATATTGTTGGCTAATTGTTGAAGCGCCTTGTGTTATTGAATTACTCTTTAAATTATTGAACAGTGCACTAGCAATTCGAAAATAATCAAAACCATTATGTTTATAAAACTTTCTATCTTCAACACTAATAATCGCATCTATAATATAAGGTGAAACATCTTCGATATCTATCCATTTACTAGAAGAAGAACCCTGATAAACTAGTTCATCTTTATCATCATATATATAAAAATGCCCAGTTGTTTTTATATCTAAAGCCGGACTAAAATAAGCACATATATATAAAGTTGTACATCCAACTAAAAAAATAATCAAAAGTACTAGACAAAACTTATAAAATCTCTTAAAATGTTTCACGAAACCTCACCAATATTATTATGTAAATTAATTTACAATTTATACGTAAAAATATATGGTAAATATAGAGATTAGCGAGGCTTGATATGAATAAATATAAAATAAGGTTTAAAAATGATAAAGAAATTAATGAAGATATCATTAATATGATTGATAATAAAGCTACTTTTAATTTAAATGATATTATAAATACAATAACATTAGATAATAATAACATAATAATAGAAAGAGAAAATGAAGAATATTATTTTGCTATTGACTTTATAAGGAAAAAGAGTATATATAAATTAAAAGATTATAATTTAGAATTTGATATTCCAGTAATTATCGCCAATTATTCTATAAAAGATAATAAAATTGAACTTAATTATCAATTAGAAAGTAATGAATCTTTAATTACCATTAGTTTAGAAAGGATGATATAAATGATTGAGAAACTAACCAATAATATTAAAGAAAGTTTAAAAAAATTAGATATTGATTTTAATGACATATTAGTAGAAAGGCCATCTAAAAAAGAAAATGGCGATTATGCTTCTAATATCGCTTTAAAATTAACTAAATTATTAAAAGAAGACCCTATGAAAATTGCCGAAAAAATAAAAAATAACATAAATAATGATTGTATAGAAAAAATTGAAATTGTAAAACCTGGATTCATTAATTTTTTCTTAAATAAAAAGTATTTGTATGAAAATATAGATGAGGTTATAAAACTTGGTAGTGATTATGGAAGAAATAACCTATGTGAAGGAAAAAATTATAATGTTGAATTTGTTAGTGCTAATCCAACAGGTATTTTACATTTAGGCAATGCTCGTGGTGGAGCCTATGGCGATTCTCTAGCTAGAATTTTAAGATTTAGTGGAGCTAAGGTTACTGAAGAATACTATGTTAATGATGCAGGTAATCAAATTAATAACCTAGGTCTATCTATTCAAGCTAGATACTTTGAATTGTTAAACAGAGAATCACATATGCCAGAAAATGGTTATTATGGTAAAGAAATAATTGCTATTGCTAAAAATTTATATGAAAAATACCAAGATACTTTAGTTGATAAGGATATTGAATTCTACAAAGAAATAGGTATTAATGAATTATTAGGTAAAATTAAAAAGGTTTTAAAAGATTATCGTATAAATTTTGATGTATATACAAGTGAAAGATCAATTATAGCAAACACAAATATGAAAAGTATGTTAGATACTATGGGAAAAAATGGCTATACCTATAAAAAAGATGGTGCATTATGGCTAAAATCTAGTGAATTAGGTGATAGTAAGGATCACGTCTTAATTAAAAATGACGGTTTATATACTTATTTAGTACCAGATATTGCATATCATGTTAATAAAATAAAAAGAGGTTTTACTAATTTAATAGATGTCCTAGGAACTGATCACCACGGCTACGTTGCAAGATTAAAAGGCTCACTACAAGCTTTAGGATATGATCGTAATATTTTAGACGTAAAATTATTGCAATTGGTAAGATTAGTAAAAGATAACGTAGAAGTAAAAATGAGTAAAAGAAGTGGCAACGCCGTTAGTCTTCAAGAACTACTAGAAGAAGTAGGAATAAATGCTACCAGATATTTTTTCACCATGCGTAGTCTTGATACGCAAATGGATTTTGACTTAGAAATGGCTAAAAAAACTTCTAATGAAAACCCAGTATATTACATATCTTATGCTTATGCCAGAATATGTACAATATTAGCCAAAGCCCCTACTCTCGAAAATGTTGCTGAGTACTTATCATTAAATGACGAATATGCATATAATGTTTTAGAAAAAGTATATGAATTTCCAAATGTAGTTAAACAAGCAAGTCTTAAACAATTACCTCATTTGATTACAAATTATGTTTATGATTTAGCCAATTCATTTCACATATACTATTCTAAAAATAGAATTATAACTGATAATAAAGCTGAAACAATGGAAAGATTAAGATTAATAACTGCTGTCAAAATTACCTTAAAAAATGCTTTAGATCTTATTGGTGTAATTCCACCAGAAAAAATGTAGGAGGATTATATAATGACTTTAAAAAATCTTACTAAAGAAGAATTAGAAAATATGTCTTATGATGACATAGCCTATGAAATATTAAAAGAAACTAATAAAAAATATAAAACCACTGATTTATTTAAAGAAGTTTGTAACATATTAAACATGAGTGAAAAAGAATATGAAAATCAAATCGCTGAGTTTTTTCAAGTTCTTTCAACCGATCAAAGATTTACTATGGTAAAAGATGGTTATTGGGATTTAAAAATTCGTCATCGGGCTAATATAGTAATAGATGATGAAGAAGAAGACGATTTACCATTAGATCAAGATAATAATGAAGAAGAAATTGAAGAAGATTATTATGATGATAATGATGAAGATAACGATGAAGATAATGATGATGACTTAAAAGATTTAGTGATTATTAATGAAGAAGATCAAGAATCCGATTTAATATGATAGGAATGATTATATGAAAGAAAGATTAGAAGCAATTGAAACTAAATATAACGAATTGACTACAGAATTAAGTAATCCAGATAATTTAAGTAATTATAACTTAATAAAGAATCTATCAAAAGAACAAAAAGATTTAGAAGAAATAGTTATAAAATATCATGAGTTAAAAAAAATCGAAGAAGATATAAAAGATGCCAAAAATATGTTATCTGATCCTGAATTAAAGGAAATAGCTGAACAAGAACTGGAAACTTTAGAAGCGAAAATTCCGCTTATAAACCACCAATTAGAAATAATGTTAATTCCTAAAGATCCTAATGATGGAAAAAACATAATAATGGAAATAAGAGGAGCTGCTGGTGGCGATGAAGCTAACATATTTGCTGGTGATTTATTCCGTATGTATTCTAGATATGCCGAAAAACAAGGATGGAAAATAGAAGTTATAAACGAAGTAGAAGGAGCAAGTGGCGGATATGCTCAAATTGAATTCATCGTTAAAGGGGAAAACGTATATTCAAAAATGAAATATGAAAGCGGTTCCCATCGTGTTCAACGAGTACCAACTACTGAAACAGCTGGTAGAGTCCACACTTCTACCGCAACAGTTCTTGTTATGGCTGAACAAGATGATATAAATATTGAAATTAAAGAATCCGATATAAAAATGGATGTATATCATAGTAGTGGAGCCGGTGGTCAATCAGTAAATACCTCTAACTCAGCCGTCAGATTAACTCATATACCAAGTGGTGTTGTTGTAACTTGCCAAACTGAAAGAAGTCAACTTAAGAATCGTGAACGTGCCTTACAATTATTAAAAACTAAAATCAATGATTATTTAGAAAATAAAAAGGAAACAGAAATAGGTGCCGAGCGAAAAAGCAAAATTGGTACAGGGGATCGCTCTGAAAAAATTAGAACTTACAACTATCCCCAAAATAGAGTAACCGATCATCGTATTAATTTTAGTTTAATGGAATTAGATCGTGTAATGGAAGGCTATTTAGATCCTATAATAGAAGCTTTAATTACCGAAGATATTCGCCTAAAATTATTAGGAGAAAAATGAAAATAACTAAAAATGATTATAATTTATTAAAAAATTTATATCCAGATAATTTAGAGGAATGTTTGGAAAAGATAGAAAACGATTATCCAGTTCAATACCTAATCGGTAATGTGTCTTTTTATGGCTATCCAATTATAGTTAATGAAGATGTACTGATACCTCGTTTTGAAACAGAGTACTTAGTTGAAAAAACCATTGCCTATATTCATAAATTAAACATAAATAAACCGACTATATTAGATATAGGTACAGGTAGTGGATGCATAGCTATAACCTTAGCAAAAGAACTAAAAGATGCTAAAATTACTGCTTTAGATATAAGTAAGAAAGCTCTTGCTATTGCTAAAAAAAATATAAAATTAAATAAGGTTTTAATAAAGATAAAAAAAGTAGATATACTAAATACTCCTATTAAAGAAAACTATGATGTAATTATTAGTAATCCTCCATACATTGCCTTAAATGAAAAAGTAGATCCAGCTACTAAATTTGAGCCTCAACAAGCATTATTTGCAAATGACAATGGGCTAGAATATTATAAATGTATTATTAACAATTTAAAAAATATTGATTTTAAAATATGTGCTTTTGAAATAGGAATGACCCAAAAAGAAGCCTTATGTAATTATATAAATAATACTTTATCAAATGTTAAAATTGATTGTCAAAAAGATTATAATAATAAAGATCGTTATTTATTTATTATTAATGAATAAAAAAAATTAAAATCACTCACTATATAGGTGGGTGATTTTAAATGAAAATTATTATTCCAGTTTTAGCTTTATTTATGATATTTATTAATTCGTCATTAAATAGAGAAAGTGTTATAATTCCCAATGAATCAATTAGATTTAGAATAATACCAGCAAGTAACAAGAAAGAAGATCAATTAAATAAATTAAAAGTTAAAAATCTTATTAACGAAAAAGTAATGCCCGTAATATCTACTGGTTCAAATATTAATGAAGCTAGAAAAATAATCCAAAGTAGTATACCTTTTATCAAAAAAACTTTAGATACATTAAATATTCCATATACTATTAGTTATGGTCAAAACCCCTTCCCCCCAAAAAAATATTTTGATGTTATTTATCCTGATAATAACTATGAAGCATTAGTTATATCCTTAGGAGAAGCAAAGGGAGATAATTATTGGTGCGTTCTATTTCCCCCATTATGTTTAGTAGATGCTAAATATTATGGCAATAATAATAACGAATATAAATCTGCTGTTATAGATATTATTAATAAATATTTGCAATAAAAAGTAAAGTTCCTCCGTATTATTATATAGGAGGAACTTTATTACATGATTAATTATATTTCGATTATATTAATGGGAATAGCTCTTAGTATGGATGCCTTTTCCTTATCTTTATCATTAGGTACTTTAAATATGCAAAAAAAAGATATAATTTTTTTTAGTCTTACAACTTCTATCTTTCATTTTATTTTACCAATAATCGGCCTACTATTAGGTAAAAAAGCCCATTTAATTTTCAATTTTAATTCCCATAAAATATTAGGATTAATTCTTCTTATTTTGAGTATTAAAATTATCTATGATATGAAAAAAGACGAAAGTCAAAGTTTTTCTTTAAATATATTTGGCTACATTTTTTTTTTTTTTTTTGTAAGTATTGATTCTTTTACGACTGGTATAGGATTAATGGCCTTAACTAATAATTTATTAACAGCTGATATTACTTTTTCAATA
>CALWAM010000014.1 GCA_944373135.1 uncultured Bacilli bacterium
TCAGGTAAATTGATATCCAACTCAGCTTTAGCATCCACTATCTTAATCTCTTCCCTTTTAGTATATTCATTAAGAATCTTCTTTTCATAATGCTTAAGATATGCATCACCATAAAATTGTTTATACTCCTCTTGCTCATTCTTGTATTGTTTTAATGCCTTAACTAGAGTATCACCTATAGATATTGTACGATTACTCTGAGGATTCTTACATGTTCCATAAAACCAAACCTCAACTGAGTGACCTTTAGAAATACTATACTTCTTTGGCTTACCATCCCTATTCTTCTTTATTATGTTCTTGTTTACTGTTAAAGTCTTTCTCTCAAAATCAATACAATCCCATGTAAGTCCAAATACCTCGGATACCCTTAAGCCAGTGTAATATGCAGTAAGAAAAGCATAATAAACATGATGAACATCACTAAATCTAGCTAAAATTCTTTCAATCTCTTCTTGTGTAAAAATATGAGCTGGATCACCAGATACTACTTCATATCTTGGAATATGAACCCTCTCTGCTGGATTTTCATTAATAAAATTAACATCATAACAGGCATATCTAAGCGAACCCTTAATCGCTTTTAAAATTCCTTTCAAATACCATTTTGATAAATGCTTCTCTACATAAATATCATTTATAAACTCCTGTAGCATCTGTGCATCAATTTGAGAAAGACTATACATACCAAGTCTTGGTTTTAGATAGTTCTTAATAATATTAAGATAAGTTACTATAGTAGAATACTTCAGATTAAAATTACAATAAGTATCTATCCAATAATCTAAAAAATCCGAATAGGACATATTCTTCTGCTTTTGAACTCGTCCAACCCTATAGTACTCATTATAAGCAAGAGCTCCTTGTTGCAATGCCTCTTGTCTAGTTTTAAACCCTGACTTCTGAATCCATTTCCTTACTCCATCAATTGGGGTAATGCTAAACCTATACTCGTAAACCTTTCCTCTCTTTCTAACACTGACCATACTTCTACTCCTTCCTGTGAGCAAACAAAAAAGATGTCATCGTTTGATAACATCCTTATTACATCTATTCACATTCATTGAGTAATCTTTGACCACAATTCAAAATTCTGTGGTCAAAATGTGGTCAAAATGCAGTTTTCGGCATAAATTCGCGTGGTCAAAATCCTCGCAAACCCTTATATTTCCTACTACTTGCCACAGCATTGTTTATACTTTTTCCCTGAGCCACATGGGCATGAATCATTTCTTCCGACTTTTGTTACTTTTTTTGGAGTACTTTTTACTTTTTCTTTACCATCATTAGTTTCACCTTTAATTGTTTGTTTTCTTTCGACATTATGACTAATTTGAGCATTTAATAAGAAAATTGATATTTTTTCGTCTATACTATCTTGAAGTTTTTCGAATAGTTCAAATCCTTCTTGAGTATATGCTTGCAATGGATTAGATTGTCCATATCCTCTTAAACCTATACCTTCTCTTAAATGTTCCATGGTACTTATATGTTCTACCCACGCATTATCAATAACCCTTAATGATATTGCTTTTTCAAATTCATTCATGACTTGAGTTGGAACATCTTTAACTTTTTCTTGGTATTCAGTAATTACTTTATCACTAATATATTTACTTACTTCTTTATCTTTTAGAGATTCTATTTCAGTAATATTTATTTTGTTTTTCTTCAATAAATTAGTATTTACATACTCTATTATTTCACTACGGTCTTTTGGTGTTAAATATCCTTCTGGAGCTATATGATTATCACATAGAATATCTATGTTATCTTCAAATGTTTCTAATGTACGTTTATTTATATCTTCTGAATCTAATATTTCATTACGACGACGGTAAATAATTTCTCTTTGAGAATTCATTACGTTATCATAGTCTAATAAGCTTTTACGATTATCATAGTTATTTCCTTCAACCTTTTTTTGGGCTGTTTCAATACTTTTAGTGAACATCTTACTTTGAATAGCTTGATCTTCAGGTATTCCTAATGATAATAACATATTTTTAACTCTATCAGTACCAAATCTACGCATTAAATCATCTTCAAATGATACAAAGAATTGACTTAATCCCGGATCTCCTTGTCTACCTGAACGTCCTCTTAATTGGTTATCAATACGTCTTGATTCGTGTCTTTCAGTACCAATTACGCATAATCCTCCTAGTTCTTTAACTCCTTCACCTAATTTAATATCGGTACCACGTCCAGCCATATTTGTGGCGATAGTTATTGCTCCCTTTTCACCGGCTTTAGCTATTATTTCAGCTTCACGCTCGTGATTTTTAGCATTTAAAACTTCATGTTTTAACCCGGCTTTTTTTAATAAACCGCTTAAATGTTCATTACTTTCAACAGAAATAGTACCACATAATATAGGTTGCCCTTTAGCATGAATTTCTTTTATAAAATTAATTATAGCTTTATATTTACCTTTAGCAGTACTATATACCAAGTCCGGTTTATCAATACGTATAACTGGTTTATTAGTAGGTATTCTTATTACATACATATTATATATGTTAGTAAATTCTTCTTCTTCAGTTTTTGCTGTACCAGTCATACCAGATAATTTATTATACATTCTAAATAAGTTTTGGAATGTTATAGTTGCTAAAGTTTTAGTTTCTTCGTTTATAGTAACATTTTCTTTGGCTTCTAAGGCTTGATGTAAGCCATCACTAAATTGCCGTCCATGCATAAGACGACCAGTAAATTGATCGACAATAATAACTGCATCATTTTCTACTACATAATCAACATCTTTTTTAAAGGCATAATTAGCTTTTAAAGCTTGATTAATATGATGAACTAAAGCTGAATTATCTAGATCATATAGATTATTCAAGTGGAAAATACTTTCTATTTTTTTACTTCCTTCTTCAGTAAGTGATGCATTCTTGGTTTTTTCATCAATTGTATAATCTTCATCTTCTTTTAGTTTTTTAACAGCATGATCAGCATCCTTATATAAATTTTTAGAATTAAATTTACCACCTGATATGATTAATGGCGTTCTTGCTTCATCAATTAATATAGAATCGACTTCATCGACAATACAAAAGTTTAATGGTCTTTGAACTCTGTCTTCTTTTCTTACTACCATGTTATCTCTTAAATAGTCAAATCCTATTTCATTATTAGTAGAATATAGAATATCACAATCATAGGCTTCTTTTTTTTCTTTTGGAGATAATTCTCGTAAGTTCAAACCGACACTAAGGCCTAGGAATCTAAAGATATTACCATTCCATTCTGAGTCACGTTTGGCTAAGAATTCATTAACTGTAACAATGTGTACTCCTTTACCAGTTAAAGCATTTAAATAAGCAGGCATTGTCTCAGTTAAAGTTTTTCCTTCACCTGTTTTCATTTCGGCTATATTGCCATAATGAATAGCTAAGCCTCCTAATATTTGCACATAATAAGGTTTTTCTTTAATAATCCGATAAGCTGCTTCTCTAACTGTTGCAAAAGCAGGTATGATTATACTTTCTAAGTCTGCTCCATTTGCTAGTGCTTCTTTAAATTCAACAGTTTTATTTTTTAATTCCTCATCAGATAGCTTAGAGTACTCTTCATCTAAATCTACTATTTGATTGGCTATTTTTTTAAATTTTTCTAATTCTTTATATTCAGAATCGACTAATTTCCTAAATAATCCCATTTTTAACCTCCTAATGAGTATTTTAACAAATGATAATATAAAATGCAAAGTATTAATGATTATTAGTTAAAAAAAGAGGTTTTACCTCTTTAAGATAATTTATTTAACGTTTATAATTCCGTAATCTCCATCTTTACGACGGTATAAAACTGACACACATTCTTCTTCAATATTTTTAAATACAAAGAAGTCATGATTAAGTAATTCAGCTTGTAGAATTGCTTCTTCTTCATCCATAGGCTTCATACTCATATTTTTTCTTTTTACTATTCTCTTATTGTTTTCCTCTTCTTCGGGTGCTAATTCAAAGTCCATATTTAAATTAACATCTTCTACATTTTTATATTTTTTATTTAATCTAGTTTTATTTTTTCTAATTTGTCTTTCTAATTTGTCTAATACTAAATCAATTGCCGCATATAAGTCTGCATTTGTTTCTTCAGCTCTTAATGTAAACTTAGGTGTAGGAACAGTAATTTCAATTGATTGATCTTTTCCTTTTACTTTTATTAAAGCATTTACTTCTAAGGATTCAGAATTATCAAAGTATTTATCTAGTCTAGTTATTTTCTCCTTTGCATATTTTTTTATTGAGTTGGTAACTTCTATTTTATTACCACGTATGTTTAATTTCATATCATCATCCTCCGCTTTTATTATAGCACGATTAAATGAAAAAAACTACTATATAGTAGTCATTTCAACAGAACATACATTAATAGCTTGTAAGCCTTTAGGTGTTTCGATTAATTTAAATTCTACGTATTCGCCCTCTTTTAAAGTTTTATAACCTTCTTTTGATATAGCGGAATAATGGACAAAAATGTCTTCGTTATCCTTGTATTGGATAAATCCATAACCTTTCTCATTATTAAACCACTTAACATGACTTCTCACACTGAAGCACTCCCTTCTTAAATTATTATTTTTACTACAGTTATAATATAACATACTTTTTGCTGAATTGTTATTAAAAGCGTTCGACAAATTCTGCATTACAAGTACAATTTCATTTTAACATTATATATTCAATAATTATAATATCTTGTTTATTTAGTTTAATTTAATGCTCATTATTATATTTTTGTTTGATATAAGTAAACTTGATTTATAAAAAGCAAATTAAAGACTGTTTTATTTTAAGATAAAAAAATTATAAATTTTTTTATCTTAAAATATAGTCGTGAAAGATAGGTGATTGCTTGAGAAAGTCTTTCATAGATATGGCAATGAAGTACTTGACCAAAGGAAAGAACTATAGTGAAAGAGAAGTAAAATATATAAGATACGGATTAGAAAATGTTGTTATATTAGTTACAAAAACTACAGTTATATTATTATTATCATTATTATTAGGAATTTTTAAGGAAACTATATTGCTAATAATATTTTACGGTTTGATACGAGGTTTTGCGTTCGGAATTCATGCATCAAGCAATATTTATTGTTGGATAACATCAATATTAGTTTATACAATTATTCCTTTATTGATTAAAAATTGGGTACCAAGTAATATAATTATGATTACAATGGCAGTCATCTCTACTATAGTACTTATATCTTTTGCTCCTGCTGATACCTCTAAAAGGCCGTTAAAAGACAGAAGAAAAAGAATAAAAAATAAAATTATTACAAGTATAATTGCTGTTTCTTATACTTTAATTATCACTACAATGAATTTTAGTATAAATAGCATATTAATGTGGGCATTAATGATTCAAGCTTTTTGTACTAATCCTCTATCTTATAAGTTATTTAATCAAACTTACAATAACTATAAGAAATATGAAGTAGGAAAGGAGGCTAAATGATGGCAGATTTTTTAGCAAACTTATTCGCCAGATTAACAACAGGTGCTACAACTTATACTTGGCTTTTTGTTTGGGACGAAACTGAATATCCTGAAGATTAATTAAATAAAAAACCTATAGAGCTGTTTCAAAAAAATTACTCTATAGTTTTTTTTATTTATAAATCACTTAATAAATAACAATTTATAAAATATAATCTTTATAATAAATTAGAGGGATTTTTATGGATCATATTTCTTAAATATGACATGGACAATAAATAAGTCATTTTTTATCTTATAACTAATTTCAGAAGTTTTTAACATAGAATTAATATGATGAATACCAAGGCCAGACTTTTTTAGTTTTGTTGAATAATGAATTTTACCAATGCTTGTTAGATCAAAGTAATTATTTGTACTATTAATCACTTTAAACGAATAAGAATCGTCGTCTTCGGCAATTTCAATATATATTATTTTTTTACTTGAGTTCAATGCAGCATAAACGGCATTGTCTAATAGTATACCAATAATTTCACACATTTTTATGTATGATTTGGTCGATAAAGTCTTAGACGGATCAGTTGCTATATCGCTATTTAACTGAATTTTCAAGTTATCATTATTTAGTTTTGATAGAATAATTATCTTTAAACTATCCGGTAAATTTGTATCAATATCTATGTTCATTTTTGGGAATCTATTATCTATCAAAATTTGGTTAATTAATTTTTTAGATTCTTTATTGGCAACACTTTTAATACATAACAAATTATTCTGAATATTATGTTTGATTATTTTGTATGTATATAACTCCTTATCATATATTTTATTTATACTTATCAAATTATTTGTCGCTCTAATTAATAAATGTTCTTTTTTATTTTTATAAATTATTATGATAAGGATTATTAAAAACGATATAGATAATATTAAAATTATTATCTCAATTCTGAATGAACTTACAAATTTCGTATTTAAGATGCTTAACAAAAAGAAATTAAAAGCAATAACCAATATCATGTTAAATATAAATTTGTTTTTTTCAACGAACGATAAAATATCTATAATACGATATTTAATAATCTTTATTCCAACAATATAATAGTAAGCAACATGTAAAATTAAGGATAGTATTGACTTAATAAATATATTATAATTATTAAATGCTGTTATGCCTAATAAAATTAGTAATAAAGATAATAAAATATCAAGAATCATACCTATTATCCACATAAATATACTTGTACGAAATTTTTCATCAGGGTTAGTTTTATCAAATATCAAAATTGGGCCACAAAATGAAAGTAAACTACTTATTAATGTAATTATGTTACTATTATTCTTTTTTAAATAAAAAACCAATATAGATAGTATCAACAATAGCATCTCTTTTTTAAGAGTAACAATTAATTTTTTATTAGTTAAATTTCCATAAGTGAGCATAACAATATGCATACACATATAAATTGTTAGCAAAGAAAACAATATTTCTAGCATTTTTTATCATCTCTAGTACGATAAGATTTGTTTAAGTAGGGGACTTTTTCGCCAGTTGTTAATTTAAAATATCCTTCTTTCCAATTATATGATTCTATATAATCAGTATTAGCTATGCATGAACGATGAACTTGTTTAAAACGAGGGCCTAATTCTTTTAATATATCTTGTAAAGACATGCCTATAATATAAGTATTTGTAGTTGTTTTAATAACTAGTTTTCTTTCATCAGTGTCTCGATAAACATATAATATGTTGTGGTAATAAACTTCCAAATCTATGTTACGGCCATGATATTTGAATATTTTATTATCATATTTTTTATTTAATAATTTTTTAATTGTTCTTTTAAGTCTTGGCTCAAAATTATGGAATTTTTCAATGAAAGCAAAAACATTATAAACTGTCCTATATACTTCTTCAAACATACGATCATGATTAGTAATAAAAACTATTTCATTTTCCCAGTCATTATCTCTTATCTTTTTAGCTATTTGAAGGCCTGAAATACCAGTACTTAACTGAATATCTAGAATATATATTTTTATTTCTGATAAATTATCAATAATATTTTTCAGATTAGAATCATAGTGATCAAACATTTTTATATCAAATTTTACATCTGTTTCAAATGTGGTCTTAATTATTATATCTCTGATTTTTTCTTGCATTTTCTTATCATCTTCTACTACTATAAAACTTACCATATAATTCCCACTCCTTCATTTGCTTTAGGCGAATAGTCTAATTAATAATACAACAAATAAAAAAATAATGCAATATATTTTTACATTATTTTGCCAATTTTTTCTAAAATATATTTATCTGGTGGATAATATACATAAATTTCGTTATTAAGCTTGGTTTTCAATATATCTTTAATTTCAAAAATGTTTTTATTTGTGCCTAAAATTTTGATCTTATTCTTTAATGTGAATGAATATAAGTCTTCAATTGAAGTTAAATCATGATAAGTATTATTGAAGAGTAAAAATTGCGAATTTTTATTAATAATTAGGTAAATTGTATTTCTCTCATTTAATATTAAATTTATACTTCTTATTTCGATATTATTAAAACCTAAATTACTAAATAGTTCAGTAAAAAATAAATTATTCATTTCTGTAATAGGGTAGTTGATGTATACTAGTGCATCTTCGCCAATTATTCCTTTATTTATTTTTAGATGATTCAAAATTGGTTTTACTTCATTAATAAAATTAGTTATATTTATTACATTGTTGTTTGCTAAGGAATGCAAAGAAAATGTCTTTATTTCTTTTTTTATAATGTTTATTTCATTATCATTTAAATAAAATATAGTTTTCAAGATTTCACCTCTTTTTGTTGGCTTTTTCCATTATATTATTTAAATCTTTACGTACAGTTTCATTTACTTCTTTAATTCGATTTTGGATATCAAGTGTAATTTTTTCTTTAGAATGATTAAATTCTTGAGATAATTGATTTATATTATCTTGAGAATTACTATTATAAAGCTTTTGATTTATTATTCTTTTTAATAATGATTTTTTCAAAAAATAACCCCCTAATAGATTATATTAGTGGGTTATTATATTATTCAGCAAATTGATCAGTAGTCATGCTATAGAAATCCATTGGGTTCATAAGATTTCCATCCATATACACTTCAAAATGCAAGCAGTTAGAATGTTCTGTATCTATTTTTGTATTACCACTTATTCCAATTTTATCGCCTTTAGTAATTTGATCTCCTATTTTTACATTTGTTTCTTTTAATCCTTGATATACTAGTGTTAATCTTGAATTATATTCTACTTCTACAATAGTTCCAAGAATTTCATCTTCTTTGATATTTTTTACAGTACCATCTAAAGAATTTATTACATCAAACGCTTCATCTGAAGCATATAATATACCAGTATTTTGCATATAAATGTTTTCATAATATATTAAGGAATTTTGTTGTTCCTCCGGTGTACCGTTTTGATTATAAAATTGTTTTACAACAGTTACTTTTTCGCTATTAAATGGTAAACCTACTGATGTATCTTCTTCTTTTACTGTTGGAACAACATCATTTTTTAATGTTCCAGTAACATATTCATAATCATCAGGTAAAGGAGCTTCTTGTAAAATATTCCACATTTGAATTGTACTAAATATTATTGTGCCTACTAATATGGTATAAATTGTTGGAAATACAAACTTTCTAACTTTTCTTTTTCCCATTACATTCACCTTCCTAATAGTAAGATGAACATTTTTTTTAAATTTATACAATATAATTGGTTATTTTTGTATTAGGATAGTAATAAGCTAAAATATCTTGATAACTTTTATTATTATTAGCTAAAGAGTTTGCTCCATATTGGCTCATACCAACGCCATGGCCATAACCTTTTGTTGTAATATTTATGGTATCATTTACTTTAGCTATTATAAAGTCTGTAGAACGTAAAGAAAGTTTTTTCCTGACTTCTATACCAGTAAATTCTTGATTATTAATGGTTATTGAATCAATTCGATTGGATGCATTTCTCTTAATATTTGTAATAGAAAATTCTTGATTAGATAAATTAAGCAATTGTAAAAATTTATCATAACTTAGCGATGAAGTCACAGAAAAATTAGATAAATTTTTTTCCCAAGACGAATCGAGAATGTTTAAATATGGTTGGGCATCATTAAAAACTGTTTGGGCATCTTCTGTATATCCATTACTCATTGCGTAATAGTAAGCATGTATAAGTTCGTTGTTATATGTTAATACCATATTTTTAGTTTCTTCTACTGCTGATTTAATCTTTTCATAGTACTTAGAAAAATCATCTTGCCATTTACTTTTTAGTTCTTCAACAGACAAATATGCTTGATCGCTTGTATCTGTTTCAATGTAATAAGAAGAATTTAATTTATTTAAAGCGAATGTCCTAGCCGCTATTGCTTGGGCTTTTAAAGCCTCATCATGGAATAAAGCGGGCATTTCAGCGCTCACAACTCCTATAATATATTCTTCTAATGGGATCTCACTAATTACATTATTTTTGTTTACTTTGACGATAATGTTATTTTTTTGATGTGTTTCATTAGATGGTGTATTAAAAAAATTAGTTTCCTTCTTGAAGAAACTAATTACTGCAATAGGTGAGATAATAATTATAATTACTATTAGAATTTTGTTTATTTTTTTCATTTCGTCTCCTTAAAAGATGCGACTATTATTTAAAAAATCAACAATAAAACTGGTTATTAAATAGCCACTAATAAAACTTAGTAGTAGAACGAGAATTCTAGCTTCTATTTTTTTGTTTCGTTTCATTATTTTATCGAAATTTATTCCGCTTAAAGTAAAAGTACTCAATAAAACAAAGAAAACATATAAATATATTTTATAATTCATTATATTCGCCATTTTCGTATTTTATGATTTCATTTACTCTTCTTTGATGACGTTCTGCAGTATCATTAGGAGTACTTATTAGAGCATTTATATAGGCCACAGCATCTTTTAAAGAAGTAGAAGCATTAAAGGCCAGAGCATTTATATAATTATGAGCTTTGGAGGAAATAACTTCATCTATATTAGATACCTTAGCGCATCTAATTCCTTTTACTTTATTAGCAGCAATACTTATGCCAATACCAGTTTTACATATTAATATTGCATAATCTTCTTGTTTATTCATGTTATTACAGATATTAAAAGCAAATAGGGGATAGTCATCTACTGGAGATGATTTTATTTTACTTTTTATAATTTCATATTGAGGTAAATTAGTTATTATTTCATTTACTAAATTAATTCCCGCATGATCTGATGCAATAAATATTTTCATTTCTCATTCTCCATTTCTTTCATTCTTTTTTCAAATATAGGTACTAAACCAATGTTATCTTGACGATGAGGTGGTAATTTATATAAATCATGCCCAGGGAAATCATTTCCTTCAATAATAATTGGACCTTCTTTAGATAAGCAAATATCCCAGGCAACATACTTAACTTCAGGAATAACTTTACAAGCTTTTTCGACAAATCTTTTTACTCTTGGCCATTTAGGAATTTGTAACCATAATATATCCTCATGAGTTAAAGGATGTTTGTCATAAATATTTCCATCTTTATCGATTGCAGGATAATCAACTATTCCTGTTTCAATATTAATTGGGGCAACCATACCGCCATGATTAAAATTATCAACAACATTACTGTTATTGCCAATTCTAATAAAAGCAACAATGACTTTTCCCCCTAAAGTAACTATTCTTAATGTATTAACTGAAGCAGGATGTAATTTTGCTAATTCAGGACATTGCGAGGCAACTTCTTCTACTATAATTCTATTAGATAACAATAATTCGTTAAATACTTGAGTGTAATTTTTTTTATTTACCGTTATTTTTTCAATTCCTTTTCCACAAGATAATGAATCGGGTTTAACAATTATAGTAGGATGAAGAGTTATAAAGTTTTGAAATTCTAATAGTTTTGTTTCATCAAGTATCAAATAATCTCTTTTTAAAAATTTTGAAAACTTTTGATTAAATAAGGCTTTACTAGAAAAATATTTAATAAATCTTTTGTCATTATATTTTTTTATGATGGCATTATTATATCCTCTAGTTACAATAGTTTCCCTTTGTTTTTTATTTAATTTATACATTTCATATAACTTGTAATCACTATATCCGGCTTGGTATTTTATACCACAAACAATTATATCGAAAAATAATTTTATCTTGTTAATTTTGTGTTTTTCACTTATTTCATTAATAGTTTTAAAAAAGTTATCAAAGTTCATATTAATGATTCTTTTTATCAAATACTTTAGTTTTTGCATAAGATATCACCTCATAATTATTATATATTATTTTGAACAAGAAAAAAAGGCTACAATTATGCAGCCTTTTGATTAAGTCCAAATTTTTTATTAAATTTTTCTACAGCTCCAGTTTTTTTTGCACGTCCTTGTGTTCCTGTATAGAATGGATGACAATTACTGCATACTTCAACATGAATTTCTTCTTTTGTTGATTTAGTATTAAAAGTTGCTCCACAAGCACATTTTACTACAGCATCTTTAAGTTCTGGATGAATATTCTTTTTCATAAGACACTCCCTTCGCCATGTATAATCTTATACATAGTAATTTTCTTCGTCTTTTGTATTATATATCATAATAATAGTAATTTGCAACTGTTTTTTCTTCGTTTGCCGAAATATTTAAAAATTTATCTATTTTAGTTAATAAAAGATCAGCTAATTCTTGAGGAGTATAATAATTATTTTTTATATAATCCACGTTATAACTATTAGCTATATTTTTTAAAGCGTTATTTAGAACAGTTGAAATATTCATTGGACCGATAAATAGAATAGGGGAAGAAGATATTCTACGAATTTGACGATAAAGATTTGTAACATCTTCTAGTAATTCTTTACTGATATTAGAATTATATAAAATGCTCATATTTGTTTCATAAAATCCTAAGTTAATAATTAAAAGATCAGCTTTATTTATATTTTGCTTTATGTGATTTTTATTATTTATTATATTATCAATAACATTTTCGATTTCTAAATTGTTTTCAGATATTGTTTCATCATAAATTATTTTAAATTTATTTAATTTTTCTTTTAAAATATTATTATATGGATAGTTACTACTTGTTGTTTTGTCGTATATTGATAGAATATAATATTCTTTATCTGGGTTAGTTTTATAAATCAAATAGGTTATTATTGTACTTAAAATAAGAAGAATTATAATTTTAAATTTCATTTCATCACCAAAAAAATAGTAGATTTCTACTACTATTCTATTTCAACTATATTTATTTTAGCACCCACTTTTTGTAATTTTTCGACAATATCTTCATATCCTCGAAGAATATGTTCTATTTCTTTAATTTTAGTTTTACCTTGAGCAATGAGGCCTGCTAATATTAAAGCAGCACCACCTCTTAAATCAGTAGAAACGACTTCTTGACCAATTAGATTTTTAGGTCCTGTTATCATAAGAGTATTATTTTTAATAGTAATATCAGCATTCATTTTATTTAAGTAAGGAACGTGGCCATTACGATTTTCCCAGATAGTTTCTTTATAATGAGATATTCCATTACATTGAGAAAGTAATACAGTTATAGGTTGACCTAAATCTGTAGGGAATCCGGGATAGGGTTGAGATATAATATCTATTGGTGATAAATTACTTAATTTGCTAATTATTATCTCATCATTATGAATTTTAAATGGAACTCGCATTTCCTTAAGTTTTAATAGCAATGAACTTATATGGTCTTTTACTATACCTTTAATTTTTAAATTATTTCCAATTAATGCTCCCAATATAATGTAGGTGCCAGCTTCAATTCGATCGGGGATAGTTGTAATTGCTCCATTATGATATCGTGTTGGACCTACAATGGTTATTTTTTTGGTTCCAGCACCTGTGATATCGGCGCCTAGATTATTTAAAAATTCAGCAATATTTTCTATTTCTGGTTCACAAGCAGCATTGTTTATTGTTGTTGTTCCTTCAGCACTAGTAGCTGCAATCATTAAATTAATCGTGGCTCCCACACTAGGAAAATCTAAATTTATATTATTTCCAATTAATTTATCTGATTTAATTATAATGTAATCTTTTTTTTCTATTATATCAGCGTTTAATGCTTTAAATCCTTTAAGATGCAAGTCAATAGGTCTTTTTCCTATTTTACATCCACCCGGAACCGACATTTTCACATAATTGAATTTAGCTAATAAAACCCCCATAAAATAATAAGAAGCTCTTAGTTTTTGTGACTCTATAGCGGGAATAAAATTATTTTTTATTTCGGAAGTTTCCATTATAAGTTCTTCATTTTGGTAGGTATAATTACAGTTTAATCTTTTTAATATATTTAATAATGATTTAGTATCACTTATATTGGGGACATTTTTTATAATAGCTTTTTGACTTGCTAATAATCCTATTGGGATAAGAGCAACAACACTATTTTTAGCACCACTGATGTTGATGGTCCCGTTAAGAAGTTTACCGCCTTCTATTATTATATTTTGCATGAAATCACTCGCCTTTATTCTTACTTCCTAACACTTCAATGTATTTTCTAATGGTATTTTTCATATTTAATTCTCCGGAAGAAATAATCTTTCGAGGGTCATAAATATCCTTATTATTATTAATGAAAGATCTTACTCCTTTATTCCAAGAAATTTGTAATTCGGTATTAAAATTAATTTTACATATACCGTTTTTAATTGATTCTTTCAAAATATTATCGTCCAAGCCGCTTCCTCCGTGTAAAACTAAGGGAATATGGTTACTTGAACTAATTTTATTCATTAAATCAATATTAATATTTGGTTTAGATTTGTATATACCATGGACACTACCTAATGCTGGAGCATACATATCGATTGCACAATGGTTCAAAAAGTTGGTTGCCTCTTCAAAGGTTGTGTAATAAATTTCATTAGTAAAGTTATCTTCGCTACCGCCGATTTTCCCAGTTTCAGCTTCAATTAAAGCATTTTTACAGTAATTAATAACTTCGTTTGTCATTTTTATATTATCTTCGATGGAATATCGTGATGCATCTATCATTATTGAATCAAATCCAGCATCGTAAGCTTCCTTACATGCTTCAACACTATTAGCATGATCTAAATGAAGAATAACTGGAACTTTAATGTTCAAATCCATTATTAAACCATCAACCATTTTTCTAATAACATGAAATCCGCCCATATATTTAGCCGCTCCTAATGAAACCCCAAGAAATACGGGACTTTTTTCTTCTTCGCATACCTCAAGGATGTATTTTGCCCATTCAAGATTATTAATGTTAAAATGGGGAATTGCATATTTATTAACAAATGCATTTGATAACACTTTTTGATAATTTTTCATAATATCACCATATTAACTATATAATTTTGGCTATCTTATGTCAAATTTTATAACAAGTTATTTACATAAATAGATAATACTTAAAGATAATAAAATCATTAAACCAAGATAATTGGCTATCTTACCATATTTTTCTGTGGCTTTCTTGCTTAATATGCAACCTAAAAGAGTAAAAGATCCACTTAATATTGAAAAAGTAATAGCAGCTGTTAATAAGTTATTAGTTAAGGCCGTTAATCCTATACCAGTCGTAAAAGAATCAATACTTACAAAAAAAAAAAAAAAAATGTAGCCAAATATATTTAAAGA
>CALWAM010000015.1 GCA_944373135.1 uncultured Bacilli bacterium
AAACGTAAATTCTATTTAATATAAAATAATATTTTTCATTGATTAACCTCAATAAAATCATATGAAAAAAAGAAATATTTAATTACTAAATAAATAATTAAATATTTCAATATAATTACTAACTATTTTTATCTCTAATTTATTTAAAATTTCCGTAGGTATTTCACTCAAATCCTTCTCATTTCCCTTAGGAATAAAGACAATTTTTATTTTGCCATTAATAGCACCGATTAATTTTTCTTTTAAGCCGCCAATCGGCATAATATCTCCTCGTAATGTTATTTCTCCAGTCATTGCTATATCTTGACTAACAACTTTATTGCTAAATAAACTTATAATTGAAGTTACAATAACAACTCCAGCACTTGGACCATCTTTGGGCAAAGCTCCTTCAATAGCATGTAGGTGAATATCTTTACTAGTAAAATAATAATCACTTATTTTTAAGATATCCCTATGGCTTCTTATATAACTTAAAGCAACTTTAATGCTTTCTTCCATTACTTCACCTAAACGACCAGTAGCAATAACATTACCTTTTCCTTCATAATATACTGATTCAATCGGCATCTTAACGCCCCCGCCATTACAAACCGCTAAACCATTAACTAAACCAGGCGTAATTTCATAAATATCTGAATCATAAACTTTACTAACCCCTAAATATTTTTCAATATCTTCTGCCTTAATTTTTACATTTAAACTACTACTATTATCAAAATTATAGATAACTTTACGAACAATTTTGGTAATAATTCTTTTTAACTCCCGAACCCCTGCTTCATACGTATAATCATCAATAATCTTTTTTAATGCATCGTCACTAAATTTTATCTCTTTATTAGAAACTTTATGCTCTTCTAAAACTCGCGGAATTAAATATTTTTTAGCAATATCCATCTTTTCAACTAACGTATAACTATTTAAATGAATGATCTCTAATCTATCATGTAAAGGACTAGGTATATCATTTTCACTATTCGCGGTTAAAATAAACATAACATTTCTTAGAGAAAACGGTTCTTCAACAAAATTATCAGTAAATAAATTATTTTGTTCAGGATCAAGTATTTCTAATAAAGCACTCGCAGGATCTCCCTTATAATCTCTAACCATTTTGTCTACTTCATCAATTAATATAAGAGGATTATTAACTTCACATTTACTAATAGCTTGAATAATTTTTCCTGGATTACTACCTAAATAAGTTCTTCTATGACCAACTAGTTCTGCTGAATCATTAAGTCCTCCAACACTAATTTTATAAAATTCTCTTTTTAAACTACGAGCAATAGATATCCCCAATGTTGTTTTTCCAACCCCTGGTGGTCCTACTAGACAAATAATCGGACTTTTTATATCTTCATTTCTTTTCTTAACAGCTACATATTCTAATATTCTTTCTTTAATTTTTTCTAAACCATAATGTGACTTATCAAGCATTTTTCTAATCTTATTTAAATTTGTTTCTGTTTCACTACTTTTATTCCAAGGTAAATTAATCACTAAGTCTAAATAATTTTTAAGCATCGACATCTCTGGTGAAGATTCTATCATCTTATCTAGTTTTTTTACTTCTTTTAATAATTTGTTTTTGATTTTATTATCAATATCTAACTCAGTAATTTTCTTGATATAAAGATTTATTTCATCCTCTTTACTATCATCTTCACCTAATTCTTTTTTTATTTCAACCAATTTTTCCTTTAAAATAAAATCTCTCTGATTTTTATCTAATTCCCTTTGTAATGATTTATTAATCTTTTCTTCTAATAAGGCAATCTCCATTTCAACTTTTAATTCTTTAACTAGCATATCAGCACGTACAAGAGGATTTACTTCTTCAATATATTTTATCTTTTTATTATAGTCATAAAATAAAAATGCTGCAATTAAATCGGTCAATTTACCAATTTCTTTAACATCCTCAATGTTTGCTAAAATACTATTAGATAAATCAGCACTAACATTTATAAAATTTTTTACTAATTCAATCAATTTCCTTCTAATTGCTTCTTCTAATGTATCTTTTATAACCTGAACAACAACTTCCACTAAATCAGCCATTAAAATATCCGGATTGTCATTTAAATTTTTGTATTTTTGAACCCCAATTCTTTCAATTACTTCAATTAATATTCTTGTATTACCATTAGGAAGTAAAATTTTATTTTTTACTTTTGCAATCACAGCAATATTCGGTAAATCGCTAACGTCCGGAGCTATTTCAAGCTTATCCTTAGCATATACTATTAATAATTCCCCGTTATATTTATTTAAACTTAAGTCAATTAAATCTAAACTAAGTTGGTTATTTAGTTCAATTCTAACATCTTGATAAGGCAATAAGACTAACCCTTTTAACATTAAAACAGGTAATGTCTTTTTCATATATCTCCCTCCTTCAAGGTTAAGAATTATTTAATTTATATAATAACAACAACTATAATTTTTGTCTATCAAAATTTACGAATTTTTACATAAAAAAGAAGCAATTAATGCTTCTATATTTACTCTAAAGTATAAGGATTTTGAGCGGTTCCATCTCCACCTGTAAATTTTATAGAAGAAGCACCTGATTTAAGATACATAGTTGGCCGAACACCGCCAATATCAGCAGGTTTATGAGAGTAATAATCAACAACACTCTCATCATCGACATAATTTACATAACTTGAACTATATCTATTCATTACCCAATAGTAATCTGATATAGTAGGATTTTCTACTGTGTTTATGTCAACCATTATTTTATCACTTGCAGTAGATAAGTCTATATCATTTCCACTAAACATTTCTCCAACAATTGGCAATCCAACACTTGCTGATAAAGTTTCATCACGAACTTCTAAATAATTTGAATTATCCCAATAATCACCAATATAATATGTTTTATTACCAACATAACGATATTCACTCGCTATATTATTGGCAAATTGATTAAGTGTTGTATAAATTGTAGAATTAGTACTTATGATTGATGAAGTACCGTAGACACTAAGATTCGAAAGTAAACCATTTAAAATAATTTTTATACTATCATTATCCTTACTCACCACCCTAAATGTACACATTTTATCATCTCCGCAAGCACCATCACTACCATCGTATGGTACATTTATATATTCACCAATTTGTACATCACTTGTGTTTGTAGCTATTTTTTCTGTACGAAAACTATTTGTAAGAGTACCATCTCCTTCAGTTATTAACATATTAGAAATTTTAATTACAGGACGTATTCCATTAGAAATTGATGTTTTACCATATCCATTAGCACCATTACTTGCAACAAAATACAATCTAGATTCATCATATCTATTACCTAAATAATAATTATCACGAATATTTAAAAATGTGGTATAATAACCGCCTCTTGTATATTGACTTGCATTTAATAAACCAACTTTCTTTGTTGTTGTTATTTCATTAACGTTATTATATATTCCTACATTATAACTATTATTTAATATATTGTTTTGAATATCACTATCTAAACTATTATAAAAATATTCATTTAGCCAAGTATTTATATATGATGAATCGAATAATTCTTTACTTGACCATACAGTATTTGCAGCATGAATAGAAGTTAATGGCTGTTGAGTTATTAATGTAACAGTATCTTCTTCTGTATCAAATTCTAATACACGCCAATGATGGCCAGCATACCATAAGTGATTATTACTCACTTCTTCATTTGTACCTCTATAATAATACAAATTAGGATTAGAAGTATCTTTTAATAATCCACTGGTGCTACCAACTTTATACTGTTTCATTAATCTGGATATAAGCGAAAAAGACTCATTATCAATATTTATTTTTCCACTAAAATTAACACCCATATTATCATTTTGATTATCATTAGTTTCTTTAAAAACTATTGTTAAATTATAGGTATGAGTTGTTCCTGCTTCTATAGGAATATTAGTTGCCAAGTATTTATTGTTTTCACTAGGAACTACTTCAGTAATATTTATATCATTATCACCTATTAGAGTATATACAAGGTCATTTTTATCAATAAAGGTATTAGTTACATCAACTAATTTAATATTATAGACTATAGTATTTTTGCTAGTATTAGTAACAGTAAATTCTTTACTAGCACTATTACCTGGTTGAGCATTATCTAAAGATAAAATATTTGTATCATCTAAGGTTAAACTTAAATTTCCTGATTTAATTACGGTTTCACTACCATTATCTCCCCCAGTAACATTGGCCATAAAATAAGCATAAGATGTGCCTACAACTATAGCAATAGCAACAAGTATAATTCCCAGTAATACATAATATTTTTTTTCATAAAACACCTACCTTCTACTATATTAATAATAACACAAATAATATTTACTAGCAATTAAAAAAGCATGGATTGCTTTATAAAATATATAATTATCTTAATTATTATTTTTTAATATTTCCATTGCTTTTCGCATTTTCATATCATATTTAACAATTTCTAAGCCACCGAATTCCATTAACAATTCATCTTTAGTAATTCCATAATGTTCTGCCATATGAGCAGCTTCAGCTTCAGCTTCTTCATCACTTATAGTAATATCTTCTGCTTTAGCAATTTCTTCAAGTAAATATCTACTCTTTAATCTTTTAATTGCTTCAGGTTCTAATTGTTTGTGGAAATCGTCATGTGTTTGCCCCGTAAATTGCATATATTGTTCTAAATTAATTCCTTGCATTTGAATTTGTTGCTCAAATTGATGCATCATTCTATGAACTTCATCATCAATGATTTCAGGATTAATTTCTACTTTAATATTTTCACTTGCTTTATCTAAACATTCTTCAATGAATTTATTTTCTACATCTATTTCTTTACGTTTTTTAATATTTTCTTCAATAGCTTTTCTAAATTCATCTTCAGTATTAACATTTTCAAACCCTAAATCTTCATAAAATTCTTTAGTTAACTCAGGTAATACTCTTTCTTTAATTTCATTAACAGTTACTTTAAATAATACATCTTTGCCCTTTAATTCTTCAGTATAATTTTCAGGAAATTTCAAATTTAATTCTTTACTTTCACCGGCTTTCATTCCTACTAGACCTTCTTCGAATCCTGGAATGAATGTATGGCTTCCAATTTCTAAAGGATAATTTTCCCCACTACCGCCTTCAAGCTTTTCACCATCAACAAAACCTTCAAAATCTATAACTGCTGTATTACCTACTGCAACTTCACCATTTTCTTTAACTACTATGTCAGCATACTTATGCGTTAAATTTTTAATTTCTTCATCTATTTCTTCTTTTGTTACTTTTACTTTATCCTTTTTAATACCTAAATTTTTATATTCACCTAATTCAACTTTAGGAGCAGTTATAACAGTTATTTCAATAACTAACTTTTTCTCATTAATTTCCTTAATATCTACTTTAGGTTCAATAACCGGTACAACATTTTCTTCATCTAACATTTCTTTATAATAAACACGTAAGGCTTCATCAACAGCATCCATGTATAAAGATTCAACCCCTACTTTTTTCATAAAGACATCTTTAGGTACACAACCTTTTCTAAATCCATCTATTTTAACATCTTTTCTTTTTTTCTTAAAAGTTTCATCAAGAATTTTTTCCCATTCTTCACCTTTTATATCTTTTGTAATTACTACCACATTTTCCATAAATTTCCTCCTTATTTAATTACGTAGTTATTATAACATAACTTATTCTAAAAAAACGCTTTTTTAAGCGATTTTTACAATTTTAACATCATAATTTCCGTTTGGACTAGCAACATTGATAATATCTCCAACAGATTTTCCCATTATAGCTGCTCCAATAGGAGATTCATTACTAATTTTGTTATTAAATGGATCAGCTTCTAAAGAACCAACAATTTTATATTCTTCTTCTTCATCATCGTCTATATACATAACTGTTACTGTAGAACCAACATTAACAGTATCACTAGCTTTACTATCCATAACCTTACAATGTTCTAATTTGTATTCTAATTCTTTAATTCGGCCTTCGACTTTAGCTTGCTCATTTCTAGCTGCATCATATTCGGCATTTTCTGATAAATCGCCAAGTGCTCTAGCTTCTTTTAAAGCTTTAATTACTTCTTTTCTTTTATTTATCTTTAAATCATTCAATTCATTTTCTAACTCTAAATATCCATCAGCAGTTAAAAGAATTGTTTCATTTTCATTCATATTCATTCCACCTTTTTTAAAAATATCTTCATAAGAATACTACAAATAAGATTGTTTGTCAAACACTTTTATCCGCATCATATCACCTTTTGATAGCTTTTCCATAACTTTTAGTTTAACTATCATTTGTGGATGATTAGCCACTTCAATTTCTTCATTTTCTTCATTCCAAATTTTATCAACTTTATAAGTCATTTCTTCTTTCTGCGGTCCAAAAAATTCTACAATGTCTCCTTTTTTAAAATAATTTCTTTGCTCTATAGTTGCTATTTTATCCAGTTCATTATAATCTAAAACTACCCCTAAAAAATCTTTATTCGTTATTTCATCTCTTCCTAAAAAATATTGGCCCTCACTTCCCGGTAGACTTAGATAAAATTGACTAATAGAATCTCTATTTGCTACTCTATTTAATATATCTACGTAATATCTAATATATGCATCAGTTAAATTATGTTGCTTAATTTTATCAATAATATTTCGATAAACATAAATTACAGTAGCAATATAATAAATTGATCGCATTCTACCTTCTACCTTAAAAGAATTAACTCCAATACCAATCATGTCTTCAACTTGTTTAACCATATTTAAATCTTTAGGCATAATAGTAAATTTTTCTTTGCAAAGAGGACTATTAAATAAAAAACGACAAACTTGAGCGCATCCTCCACGATTAGAATCACGATTAGTTACATAATTAGATAATACACATCTTCCTGATATTGAAGTACACATCGCCCCGTGCACAAAACACTCTAATTCTATACCGGTTTTTTCTTTAATTATTTTAATATCTTCCCGACTAGCTTCTCTAGCTAAAACTATTCTATTAACGCCTTCTTTTTTATAATATTCTACGGCTTTATAATTAAGAGTGCTTGCTTGAGTCGATAAATGCAGTTCATACTTAACCTTTAATTTCTTAGCATATTCTAAAACAATCATGTCACTAAATATAATAGCATCTATACCAATGTCATCTAACTTTTGTAAATATTTTAGAAGTCCATTTATATCTTTATTATGAAAAACAATATTAACCGTTACATATACTTTTTTATTTATTTTATGAGCTATCTTAACGGCCTCACATATATCTTCTAAACTAAAATTTAACGCATTAGCTCTTAAACTAAAGTCTCTTCCTCCTATATAAACAGCATCAGCGCCATATAAAAAAGCTATTTTTAATCTTTCTAAATCTCCAGCTGGAGCTAACAATTCAATCATAAAGTTTCACTCCTTAACTTAAAAATAGTCTCTTTATCTAAAAAACCATTATCGCTATTGGCTATTTCATTACCATTTAAAAAATCTATTATTACATTTTGTTCAATAAAACTACTATTAATATAAAAATATTTCACATTATTTAAGTGAAGTAATTCTCTACCATCAAATATTACGCCATTATAAAGAACAGTACCAGAATCATCTTCGACAACCTTAAATTCATGCCCACTATGAACTTCCTTAATATCAGTCATTCTATCATTAGGTAAATCATAATAACTATTAAAGTTACTTAATAATAATCTTCTTGAATACATGGCTTGATTATAACCAAAAACATGAACAATTAATTCTTTATTAGCATTATTTAAAATATCTTTTATTTCTTCTTTAGTTAATTCATTACTAATAAAAGCACTACTTATTCCCTTATTTAAAAAATAATTAATACTTTCATAATTAGTATTAAAATGATTTGGGAAATAGATAGTTTCTATATTTAAACCTAACTCTTTAATTAATTCATATACCCCTATATCTTCAAATATTATCCCTTTAATAGTTTTAAGTTGCAAAATAACATTCTTTAATTCATCTATTCCTTTGCAATCTAACATTCTATTTACTAAGCAATAATTATCTTTACCATATTTATTAATTTCTTCAATATTAAAGCTATTTTCATAACCAACAGCAAAATTTTGTAACGGCAAAAGAAAAGTAGTTACTCCTACTTTTTTATATACTGCTATATCACTTAGTTTATTGATACTAATTAAAAATTTATTTTTCATCTTTTCTGATACTAATTCCAAGTCCATCACCTACATTAACAAACTCAGTTGTAAATTCATCATTATTTTTTAAAAATGTAATATAATCTTCGATCTTAGATACTAAACTTTTTAAATTTTTACTTTCTATTTCTTCGCTATGACCAACATAACCATGAAATTTTAAATTATCCGTAATAATAGCCCCATTTTTAGCTAAAAAATATTTATATTTTTCAAAGAAATTAATATTTTGTCCTTTAGCTGCATCAATAAAAATTAAATCATAAGATACTCCTGATAAATTAACTTCTAATGCATCTTGAAAAACAACATTAATTCTTTTATCCATATCACATTTTTTTATATTTTTTAAACACTCCATATATCTAGTTTCATCACGTTCAATAGTTGTTACTTTTATATCATTACTAACTCCCGCCATTAAAATTGATGAATAACCTATTGCACTACCAATTTCTAATATATTTTTTATATTATTAGCTTTAATGTATTTCATTATATAAACAATAGAATCTTTTTCTATAATTGGAACATTATGCTCAGCGGCATATTTTTCCATTTCTAACAGTTGTTCTTTCATTATAAACTCCTTACCATTTATACTTATTTATATTAGCGTTATGTTCAGCTAATGTTGTTGCAAAATGAACATTACCATAAACATCGGCAAAAAAGTATAAATAACTAGTATCACTAGGATATAGTGATGCCTCAATTGATTCAAGTGATGGATTACAAATAGGTCCAATTGGTAATTTACCATTCATATTGCCACTTGTATCTCTTGTATTATACTTATTTATCATGTTATAGTCAACTGCTGCTCCAATTTCAACTTGAGCTGCATAATAAGTTGTTACATCCATTCCTAAACTCATATTATAATTAAGTCTACTATGTATAACTTGACTAATAGTCTTTCTGTCCTCATATGTATTACCTTCTAAGTCAACAATACTAGCCATTGATAATAATTCGTGAACAGAATAACCACTATTTAAAATATCATCTTTAATAGCCGTTAATTTAACATCCAAATTATCAAGCATCGTTTCAATAATTTCTTGAATCGTCGCCGTTTTATAAAAATTATAAGTATCTGGATACAAATATCCTTCTAAAGGATAATAAATATCACTTTGCAATATCTCCTCAGTTAAAAACCAATATTTATTAATTAACTCTTTAAGATATTCTGAATCATTTAAAACATTAATTATCTCATCTTCTGAATAAGAAAAATTATTTGCTATTAATTTAACATATTCAAGTAACCTTTTACCTTCCACAAAAGTTAAATTAATAGTATCTTCACTTATATCCCCCAAATTAAATTTATTAAATATTTCTTTACTACTCATGCTCCTGCTTAGCTCATAAGTACCCGCTTGAATATTTATATGATGAATCTTAATATAAAATAAGACAGCATATTCACTTTTAATTAAATCAGCTCTTTTTAAATCCTTAACAACTTCTCTGGTACTTGTTCCACTTTCAATATTAAAATATATTACTTCATCATCATTAGCAACTCTAGCCAATAAAAAATTATAACAAATTATTATACTAAGAATTAAAAAAAGAATAATTCCTAATATAATTAGTATTATTTTATTCTTCATTTTTAAATTGAGCTTGAGCTGAATTTAATATATTTTCAATGATTTGCCACTCTTCATCTGTTTCAATTGGATACAGATTTAAATCTTTTCCCGTTGGATCATAAATTGATGCATAAACCATTTCTTGACCATTTTCATCTTTTTCATGGTTAGTATAAGCTATATAACTTTTCTTTGTTACATCACTATCAAAAGTAAATAATCTTTCAAATTCTACTTCATTTCCCTTAGCATCTTTAAGTACAAAAATATTTCCATTTTTATTTTCCATTATTAATTCCTCTCATTCGTAGGTATGTATCTAGTATTATACTAGCAGCCACCCCATCAACTTTCTTTTTTCTTTTTTTTCTACTTAAGTCTTCATCTAAAAGAATGTTTAATGCCTCAACAGTAGATAATCGTTCATCAACTAAAATTATTTCTTGCTTAAAATGTTTCTCTAGTAACATTTTATAAGAAATACTTCTTTCTGCTGCAAATCCCAAGCTACCATCCATGTTTTTAGGAAGCCCCAAAACAATAAGCTTAATTTGGTATCTTTTTATAATTTCTTGCAAAACATTAATAGTTTCATCAACACTTTTGAACTCTACAACTTTATAAGGAGAAGCAATAGTCTCTAGTTCATCACTAATTGCTATTCCTAAAGTTTTAGTTCCTAAATCAAGGCCTAAGATTCTCATCAATATACTCCTTCTATTAGAAAACTCACTCATATTTTATCATCATCTAAATACCTAGTCAAGAAATCTCCATAAGCTAATCGCCATTGTTCTTTTCAATATTTAAATGCTTATAACTTTTATCAGTTGCAACTCTCCCTCTCGGCGTTCTTTTAATAAATCCTTGTTGTAATAAAAAAGGTTCAACTACATCCTCTATTGTAGATACTTCTTCCCCAATTGCAGCCGAAATTGTTTCAAGTCCAACCGGACCACCATTAAATTTCATAATTAATGCTTCTAAATATTCAATATCTATTTGATCTAATCCTTCTTTATCAACTTTTAATCTGTCTAATGATTTTATCGCAATTTCTTTTGTAATAATATTTGCTCCTTCCACTAAAGCAAAATCTCTTACTCTTTTAAACAACCTATTAGCTATTCTTGGTGTTTTACGACTTCTCTTAGCAAGTTCCATTGCTCCATCATCACAAATGTCCATTCCTAATACTCTGCTAGTTCTTTTAATAATCTTAAATAATTCTTCATCACTATAATAATTAAGCTTGGAAACAATTCCAAATCTATCTCTAAGAGGACTAGAAATATCTCCCGCTCTAGTTGTTGCTCCAATCAAAGTAAATGGTGGCAAATCAATTTTTATATTTCTACTATTACCTTCCGTTCCTATTACTATATCTAGCTCAAAATCCTCCATTGCTGAATACAATATTTCTTCTATGAATTTTGGTATTCTATGAATCTCATCAATAAAAAGTACATCTCCAGGTTCTAAAGAAGATAATATAGCCGCTAAATCACCACTTTTTTCAATAGCAGGACCACTAGCTGTTCTTAAATTTGTTCCTAGTTCATTAGCAATAATATGCGCTAGGGTGGTTTTTCCTAAACCAGGAGGCCCATACAAAAGAACATGATCCAAACTTTCTTCTCTCATTAAGCACGCTTTAATAAAAACTCGAATGTTTTCTTTTATTTCATCTTGACCAACATATTCATCTAACGTTTCTGGCCTAATTGAATTATCGTAATCTTCTAATTTTTTGTTTTTATCCAAAACATCTCTAGTATTCATAATCCACCTACTTTAACATTAATTTTAAAGCATCTTTAATTTGCTCTTCAACACTCTTACCTGGATCAACACTTGGCAATATCTTTTTAATATCAGCTTTCTTATAACCTAAACTTTCTAATACACCAATAAGTTCTCCATAACCGTCATTAGTAAACAATTCATTATTTTGTACTAATTTACCTTTTAAATCCAAAATAATTTGTCTTGCTACTTTATCACCAATTTTAGGAAATTTAGTTAAATATAATAAATTTTCTCTCGCAATAGCGTCATAAATAGCATCAACTGAAGAAGCAAGCATTGGAAGTGCTGTCCTAGGTCCTAATCCCTTAACATTTATTAATTTTAAGAATAAATCTTTCTCTTCCAAAGTTCTAAAGCCAAATAAGGAATTTTCATCTTCCCTTAGATGATTATATATATAAATTGTATATTTTTCTCCTATTTTATAATTAAATGGATTAGCTACATATATTAAATAACCAATCTCATTATTCTCAATCACAATTGCATTAGAAGTATTTCCCACTACTATTCCTTTAATATAACTATACATAAATATCCTCCTAAATCATCATACCAAACATTTGTTTATTAGTAAAGCTTCTTACTTATATATTAACAATTATTACTATTTTTCCTTTAAAAAAACAATCTATTTTTTAGATTGTATTAAGTTTACAGCAATTAATATTATTACAAATACCCCTAAACCGATAATAATATAATTTAAACTTTTTGGATTATTAATTGCCTCATTAACTACTGCTCCAGTTAAAAAATAATCGGAACAATGTTCAATCATAAATTCCACATAACCATCCTTTACTACAATATTATTATCAACAAACAAAAAATCTTTATCCTCAGGTTCATAATAATATAAATATAATTTTTCGTTATCTCTAAACTTATCTTTAACATTAATTCTTACTTTAGCATTTAAAGGTAATTCCCCATGATAATCAAAAGAAATAATTAATTTATTTTGTTTAACCCTTTCATTAATATCCTTTGTATCATCACTAACTATTTTATCTAGATTTAACCTTAAATTAATGTCCATATTAATGTTTTCTTTAATACTTTTTCTACTATCCTTAATAAAATCCCATGAATATGTTAAATTTCTCTCATAATCAATAACATCATATGTAATATAATTACTAGTCTCAGTTTTTTTTACTTCATGTCCTTCTTTAATATCATCTGAAGTAGCTAAAATTTGTGAATCATTTTTATTATCTATAATATACTTCTTTGTTATATTAGTACTAAAACCTAAACCAAATAATATAACAATAATAACTACAATACTATATTTAATTATATTATTCACAAATTTCACCACCTTTTATATTTTATGGAAATAATATTAATAACATTAGCGGAATTAAATTATATACAAATTTAACTAACATTAAAATAATAATATTTCTATCATGTTTTACATATAAGTATGAAAAGAATAAAGCAGGAAGAAAATAAAGTAAAACATAAATTACCACATGATCTCCAACATTATTAGTAAAAATAAAATTCATTAATGTATAAATTACCGCTGTTATTAGTATAAATAATTTATCATTTTCAATACATTCACTTAATGATTCTCTGAATAATAACTCTTCAGCAACAACCCCAAAAATCATTGTCTTAAATATCGTATAAATAAATGATACCGTAGCAAGTTCCATCAATGCTGTGGTATTTTCATCAGTTTCTAATCCTGGCACAAATATTTCTGTAATAATTCCCATCACAATATTTAAAGCAAATATACCTACTACCCATATTACTACTGTCTTGATTAATTTTTTCCAAGAATAATCTTCTTTTAATCTTTTTAAGTCACTTTTAATATTACCAAAATATACAGCTCCAATAATTAAGAAAAATACCATATCGGAAATAAACATTCCAACTGTTGTATCAGATATACCGATATTATGCATTAACATTCCCGCATAATAAGTGTATAAAAAATACAATAAAAATAATGATACCGACTTTAATAGCCCAACATTCTTTTTCAAATAACATAACCTACCTTCTAAAGTAATTATAACACAAAAAAAATAAATATATTAGAAAAAATAAAATATTTACATTCTCTTACAAAAAAAGAAAGTTCTTAGTTGAACTTTCCTCTCTAATAATTAATTATTAGAAAAATCTTCTAAGCCAAGCCCACATATATTAATGCCTCCTCTCTATTCCATATAAATTATACCACAAAATGATAAAAATTTAAATATTCTTATATCTATTTTACAAAATTATATTAAGCATCATATAATTATTTTAAATATTTTTAGGCAGATAATATTGCACGGGCAGAACCACTCGTGCCAATTTCACCAGTGCTACGACCGAAGTAGAAGACCCCTGCATTGGCGCCATTACTGAAGCTGCCCCCACGATCGAACCAAGAGTCAGTCGAACCCGGCAAGTACGCGTAATCATTATACCAACCACCAGTTTCACCGCCAAACGTTTTTAAAGTTTCTTTAGTAGCATCGCCTAACTTCCCACGTGAATGAGTTGTATTAGTAGTACTATAAGTATATGAATCAAAGTATTTACTATCGGGAATATTGGTACTAACAAATCCTGCACTACTTGAATAAAAGACACCACTAGTACTCACCATATTTCCCATTACATATTCCCATGATCCGCCGCTCATATCATAAACACCATATATGTTTTTAGTAGTTGATTGTGCAACATTTGTTTTATAAGCATCATTCCCGCCAGTAACATTTGCCATAAAATAAGCATATGTTGAACCAACAACTAAAACAATAGCAGTTATAATTACTCCTATTAAGGCATAATGTTTCTTATTCATAATCGTCCCTACTCTCTACTATTTAAATAATAACACAAATCGAGTAGAGGAAAATAAATAAATTATTTTGCCCCTCTCACACCACCGTACGTACGGTTCGCGTATACGGCGGTT
>CALWAM010000016.1 GCA_944373135.1 uncultured Bacilli bacterium
ATAACGATTTATATAAGAGATTGGATGCTATTAAATTTAGTTATGATTTAACTGATCAAGATGTTAAAGTTATTGATATTATTAAAGAAGAATTAACTAATATAAAGAAAGATTATGAAAGCTTAGTTATGGCTCATAGAAGTAAGTCTTATGCATATTCTAGATTAAGTAAAGAGATGGATTTAATTAATAATAGATTAACTAATGTTGAAGATAAATTAAGTGTGGCTTTAAGAAATTTAGGAAGTTTAAAAGAAGATGAATTAAGAGCTAGAGATCAATTAAATGAAATTAAAGATATTTTAATAAAGAGTAAAAATAAGATGAATAGTTATAAGTTACCTAATATTCCTCAAGATTATTATGTAGAGTTATCAGAAGCTAATCTAGCTATTAAAGAGGTTATTAAAGAATTAGAAAAGCAACCAATTTCTATTAAAATATTAAATTTAAGAGTAGATACGGCTAGAGATTTAGCGTTAAAGGTTTATAATACAACTAACGAGGTTATTAAGACAGCGCAAATGGTAGAGATGGCAATTATGTATGGTAATCGGTATCGGCCTATTAATAGAGAAGTTGATTTAGGTTTAGCTAAAGCCGAAAACTTATTTTATAAAGGGAATTATAAGAATGCTTTAGAAAATGCTATTCATTCTATTTCTACTATAGAAAAAGATTTTTATGAGAGATTAAAAATGAGTGTTCAGTCTTAACACTCATTTTTTAATCTCTATAAAATCATTTATTTTTATATTTTTAGTAGTATTTTTAGGTAATTCAATAATACTAGTATTTTCTCTTTTATTATTTATAATAATTATTTTATTTTTAGGTAAGTTTTCATATTTATAAATAACTTTATTATGGTTATTAATTCCTAAGATATCAATATTTTCTTTCATGAACATGGTATGAATACTATTACATTTAGGAAATAAGAGACAATAATTAATATTTTTTTTAAACATTAACCCTGTTAATCTTAAGAAAAAATTATCTGCTATTATTAATTTTAGTTTTTTTTTCTTTATAATTATATACATAAGTTAGACCTCTTATTAAGAATACAAAAAAATAGTGCTAAAAGCAATATTCTAAATTGACTTTAATACTATTTTTTTGTATTATTATATTAGTAAGGTAGGTTAATAATATGAATATAAATAATGTTATTAAAAAACAAACTACTGTTATTGCTTTAACTGTTATAGGTATATGTATAGGTTTATTGGGTATTTCTTATGCTATATTTTTTAAAGTAAATGATAGTACAAATAATCAAACAGTTAGTAGTGGTTCTTTAGTGGTTCAATTTGGAGAAGGTAGTAAGATAACAACTGAGATGTTACCTCAAACTGATGAAGAGGGAATGGCTACTACTGGTTATAGCTTTAGTGTTACTAATAAGGGATCTTTAGATATGCTATATGATATATTTATTTATAATGATCCTGATGCTAGTAATGCTACTAATAATATAATGTTACCTCATCAATATATTAAAGTTAGTATAGATGGATCTGATCCAATATTATTATCAGAATTAGAAGATAGTGGTGTTACTATTACTTCTGATAGTAATTATAGTAGTTATAATTTAACGGGAGAAAATAATATTAAAAGAGTTGTTGGTAAAGATATATTTGTTAGAGCTGCTGGTAGTGGTAAGGATGTTAATACTCATATTATTAAACTATGGATAACAGAGGATGCTCCTACAAGTATTATCGGTAATACTGTAGCATTAGAAATACAAGTATTTGGGGAAGCTGATAAGTATGTTCCAAATATAGCTAGTCAAATTAATGATTTATATAAAGAAGGAAAATCCGATTTAGTAGCAGATGATTACAATAATATCCGTTATATTGGTGCTGATCCCGCAAATTATATTTATTTTAATTGTGATGATTATAGTAATCCAAGTGCTGAAACATGTGAGAAATGGCGGATTATTGGATCATTTAAAGACATCGAAGATAGTGAAGGACAAACTGCTGAACGCGTTAAAATAATGCGAGATGAATCGATAGGAAATATAGCTTGGGATTCAAACGGCATAAATAATTGGGCGACAGCAACATTAAACACATATTTAAATGGTGATTATTTAAATGGTGATGATTATAACTCTTTAAAAAATGATATAACTAAGAATATGATAGATAGTGTCGTGTGGAATTTAGGTGGAGCTCCAACATATACTAGTGCATCAAATGGTCTTGCTAAGCATTTTTATATATATGAAAGAGGAACAAGCGTATATGGAAGTAATTATTCTCCAACATGGACAGGAAAAATTGCTTTAATGTATCCAAGTGATTATGGATATGCAACAAGTGGAGGAAGTACAACAAATAGAGAGGCATGCTTAAACAAAGAATTATCTAGTTGGGATTCAGTGAGTGATTGTTATAATAATGATTACATTTTTGATTCTAGTAATGCTCAATGGACATTAACGCATGATTCGTACGACTCTTACTACGCGTTTGGCGTCCACAGACTCGGCAATGCGAACAGCGGCGGCGCGGACAGCGACTGTAGCGTCAGGCCAGTCTTATATCTAGAGTCTAGTGCGGTGATTGTATCAGGAGATGGAAGCGAAGCTTCACCGTACGTTCTAGGAGCGTAGGTATTGTGCCGCTGGAGCAGGAATGGCTCCCGGCACCGAAATCGCCGATAAGGCGACGACACAAGTGAAATTTTGAGAATTGTTAACAAGGAGTTGAAGTTATGAATAGAAAAGGACAAGCGTTAGTAGAGTATGTACTTATTATTGCAATAATAAGTGTTATTACTATAAGTTTAGTTAATTATTTTGGAGGATATTTAAAAGATGCAATAACTAAGACTTCTTGTCAAATGGTTGATAAAGAGTATCAAGAAGGAGATAAACCTGGTGAAGGTGAGTGTGTTGAAAAAAGTTTAGAAGATAACTCAAAGTGAGTTGTCTTTTATTTTATTATTATGGTATAATTAATAAAGATAGGGTGGCTAGTTATGAATAAGAAGGGACAAGCACTAGTAGAGTTTATTATTATAATGCCAATATTTTTAATGATGATAATGGGAATAGTCGATATTGGTAATATTTTATATAATAAAAATGTTTTAGAGAGTAAGTTAGATAATGTTGTTAGTATGTATGAAGAGAATTATAGTTATGATGATATAATTAGTAAAATAGGTGATGAATTTGAATTAAGTATTACTAATAATAATCAAGAATATGTAGATATAGTAGTTATAAAAGAAATAAATATTATTACTCCTGGATTAAATCTTGTCTTTGATAATCCCTATCAAGTTAAAGCTAAGAGAGTTGTTTATTATGAATAATAAGGGACAAACATTAGTGGTATTTATTATATTTATTCCAGTTATTATATTATTAATGGCTTTTATAGTAGATACTAGTTTAATGTATATAGCTAAGAGTAAGTTAAATGATTTAAGTAAAACTATTATTAAAGAGATATATGATATAGAAGATAAGAATAGTAAAGTAGAAGAGTTACTTAATGTTAATGAAATTAATTATAATAATTATGATGTAGAAATAAATGATAATAAAGTTAAATTAAGTATAGAAGAAGAGATAGATAGTGTATTTGGTAGTATGATAGGTAATGAGTCTTATACAATTAAAAGTGAAATTACTGGATATAAAGATAATGATAAATTTAAGTTTATAGTAGAATAGAGGGATATTATGGCTAGTATTAATAAAGGTAAAAGTATATGTGTATTTAGTGCTAAAGGTGGAGTAGGTAAAACATTTATTACAACTAATTTAGCAGGTGTTTATGAATTAATGAAGAAAAAAGTTTTAATAATAGATTTAGATTTATTTAGTGGAGGTATAGCTGCTTCATTAAATATAGATTTTGATAAAAATATTTATAATTGTATAGATGATATTACTAATAATAGATATCATAATTTTACTGATTATATATATAAGTATGATGATTATATCTCTATATTGCCTAGTCCTAAAGATCCTCGACAAGCTTTAAAGATAGATGCTAAGTATATTGAATTATTAATAGAAAGAGCTATGTTTTTATATGATATTGTTTTAATAGATACTAATCATATTTTAAATGATATTAATTTATTTATGTTAGATAAAGTAGATAAGATATTATTTACAGTTACTAATGATATGTTAGATTTAAAGAATATGAAGAGTGTTATTAGTATATTTAAAGACTTAGAATTAAGTAATTATAAAGTGTTATTAAATAATAGTAGAGATCCTTTTAAAGATTATTTTAGTTTATATGATATGAAGAGTATTTTAAAAACTAATATAGATTTTACTTTAAGTAATAAATTCTTTATTAGAGATATAGATAAATACTTAATGGATGGAAAGATTATTAGTTTAGATAAAAGACTAAGTAATATTTATAGTAGAGATATATCTAATTTATATGATATTGGAGCTGAATTAATTAAAGAGGGTGATAAGTAATGAAGAAACATTCTTTAGTAGAAGAGTTTCAAGTTGAGACTAAAAATATAGATAGTAAAATAATTGATGATTATGATATATTTAAAGATAAAAAATTACTTGATCAATTAAGAACTAAGATAGTTGAAAATTTAATTGATAAAGAGATGCCTGAAGATAAATTATTAAATGAATTTATTAATGATGAAATAGATAGTACGATAGAAGGTTATGATTTAAGTAATCTAGAAAGAAGTCATTTATTTAATTTAATTGATAATGAAATAAATGGTTTTGGACCTTTAACAGAGTTATTAGAAGATAAAAATATTACGGAGATAATGGTTAATGGACCAGATGATATTTATATTGAAATAGATGGTCAGTTAATTAAAGATACAAGTGTTTCTTTTATTAATGATGAACATATTATAAGAACTATTCAAAGACTTATAGAACCAATGGGAAGAACAATTGATGCATCTAGTCCTATGGTTGATAGTAGATTAAAAGATGGTAGTAGAATAAATGCCGTTATTCCACCTCTTAGTACTAAAGGACCAGTAATGACAATAAGAAAATTTAAAGATACAATGACTAGTATTGATGATTTAATTAGAATTGGTAGTGTTACTCCTTATATGGCAAGATTTATGGATGCTTGTGTTAAAGGAAAATTAAATATTATAGTTTGTGGTGGTACTGGTAGTGGTAAAACAACATTACTTAATATATTAAGTGGATTTATATCTGATCATGAAAGAATTATTACGATAGAAGATGCGGCGGAATTAAAATTAAATCAACAACATGTTATATCTTTAGAGACTAGAACTACTAATTATGATAAATCAGGAGAAATAACTATTAGAGATTTAGTAAGAAATTCATTAAGAATGAGACCGGATAGAATTATAGTTGGAGAAGTTCGTGGTAAAGAAGCTTTTGATATGTTACAAGCGATGAATACTGGTCATGATGGTTCTATTACAACATTACATGCTAATGGTCCAGTAGATGCTTTAAATAGGTTAGAAACGATGGTTTTAATGAGTAATATTGATATACCAATAAAAGCTGTAAGAGAATATATTAATAATGCAATAGATGTGGTTATTAATATTGATAGAATGAGTGATGGTAAAAGAAAAGTTACTAGTATCTGTGAATTAGTTGGTTTAAATAATGATGAATTAGTATTAAAAGAAATATTTGCTTTTAAATTAAAAGGAGTAACAGATTCTGGAGAAGTAGATGGTGAATATATCTTATATCCATACTATCCTGAAGTTATGAAAAAATTGGTAGCTAGAGGTATACATGATGTTGATGATATGTTTGTAGAATTTAAGAAATGAGGTGATTATATATGGGGGATAATTTTATATTAAGATTATTTATTATTCAAGTAATCAGTATATTAATATTATTAGGAATAATTATCTTTTTACTTAAAGTATCTCGAGCAATGAAGAAAGAAAAAAGAATTGGTAAATTTTCTTTGTATGCAATAAGTGATAATGATATTAGTTATTTTGAAAGAATAGATAAATTAGTATGGAAGTTAGTTCATTTATTAAGTAATATTTTAAATAAAAGTGTTGTTATGAAAAAATATGCATCTAAGTATGAAAAATTTATTACTTATGAACAAAGAGATTTTAAAAATGCTATAGATTATATCTCAATGAAGTTTTTAATAGGTATACTACTATTAATATTTAGTTTATTAACGACAATGTTTCAATATATAGATGCTAGTTTAATGTTTTATTTAATAGCTTTTTTAATAGGATTTTTCTTACCAGATATAGTATTAAACTTAGATTATCGAAAGAAAAGAATTCAAGTAGGAGAAGATTTATTAAAAGCAATAATTATTATGAATAATAGTTTTAAATCAGGTAGAAATATTATGCAAGCAATAGAAATCGTCAAAAGGGAATTAGATGGTCCAATTAAAGATGAGTTTTCTAAAATATATATGGATATGACTTATGGACTTAGTTTAGAAGTAGTATTTGATAGATTTTATGAAAGAATTAAATTAGATGATGCTAAATATATTGCTAGTTCTTTAACTTTATTAAATAAAACTGGTGGTAATATTATTAAAGTATTTGGATCAATAGAAAAGACTTTTTATGATAAAAAGAAATTAAAAAATGAACTTAATAGTATGACAGCATCTAGTGTATTTGTATATCGTGTATTAGTATTTTTACCATTTGTTTTTGTGGTTTTAATAAGTATTTTAAATCCAGCTTATTTTTTGCCTTTAGTTACAACAACTATAGGATATGTATTATTAGGAATTATATTAATTATATTTAGTTTATATGTTATAATTATTAAAAGAATTTTAAAGGTGGATATATAATGAAAAGAAATAGTTTAGTAAGAAAGGTTTATAAAACTAAAACAATTGATAAAATTAATAAAAAGATTAAATTACTAGGAGTTAAATGTAAATATAATGTTTTTGATTTTTTAAATATTAGATTTATTTTATCTTTAATTATCTTTGGATTATTAATTGTTATAAATCAATATGGATATATATATGCACCAATTGTAACAATATTATTTTATTATGGTTTTGAATATGTAATACTAGATTTACCTATTAAAAGAAGAGGGAAAAAATTAGAAGATGAAGCCTTATTTTTCTTTGAAGTCTTAGCTCTTACGATTGAAAGTGGTAGAAATTTAAAAGCTGCTTTAGATATGACAACGAAAAATGTTAAAGGAGATTTATCTTTAGAATTTGAAAAAAGTTTAGGCGAGATAAAGTTAGGTAAAAGTTTAGTAGAAGCTTTAAAAGATATGAAGGCTAGAATACCTAGTGATCATGTTAATAATGTAATTTTAAATATTACCCAATCATGTATATTTGGTAATAATATTGTGGATAGTTTATATAATCAAGTAGATTATTTAAGAGAAAAGAAATTATTAGAAGTTAAGGGGGATATAGGGAAGATGCCAGTTAAAATTAGTGTCGTATCTGTAATTTTCTTTGTTCCTTTAATGTTATTAATTATTATGTCACCAATTATTATAAATTTATTGATGAATTAAAAAAAGTTATCTTAATTGATAACTTTTATTGTGCATTCTTCTTCATTGTTCTAGCTTCTCTTGCAGTTGTAATATATTTTTTACCATCTATAGTAACAGTTACTTTATTAAGCTTTCTTTTAGTTTTAGTAGCATTTAAAGCATGACTTCTTAAATTACCAGATAAAGGTTTTCTATTAGTTATTTTAGTTGCCATAATATACCTCCTAACTTGCGTTTCGTACTTATACATCTTACTATAAAATACTTATAAAGTCAAATAATATTCATTAAATTATACTTAAATATATGATATAATACTTATGGAGGGCGTAATGAAAAAACCAATAAAAAACATATTAGAAAAAATCGAAGAGTTTGGGTTTGAAGCTTTTATTGTTGGTGGTTATGTAAGGGATACATTATTGGGAATCGATACTTATGATATTGATATATGTACTAATGCGTTACCTAAGGATTTAATGGATATATTTGATAATTATAATATAGATTTTTCATGTTATGGAGCTTTTAAGATACATGTTGGAAAATATAATATTGATATTACAACTTATCGTAAAGAAGCAATGTATAATAATAGAAGACCAGAGAGTATAATATATATAAATAATTTAGAAGAAGATTTATTAAGAAGAGATTTTACTATTAATGCTTTATGTATGGATAAGGATGGCAATATTATTGATTTAATTGGGGGGATAAAGGATCTTCGTAATCGTAAAATTAAGTGTATTGGTGATATAAATAAAAAACTAAAAGAAGATCCATTAAGAATATTAAGGGCAGTGAGATTTGCTATTACTTTAGATTTTAGTCTGGATTCTAATTTGGTAAAAGAAATAAAAAATAGTAAGAAATTAATTGAATCTTTATCAAAAACTAGAAGAAAGAGTGAATTGGATCGAATATTAACTAGTAAATATGCTTATAAAGGATTAAGATTATTAAAAGATTTAGAATTAACTAAATATATGGGGATAGACTTTGATGATGATATTGTAATTACTAATGATTTATGTGGAATGTATAGTCAAATTAGTTTTAGGGAAGAATATCCTTTTACAAAAGAAGAAAAAAATAATATTAAGATAATTAAATATATAGTTAGCTATGGTAATATAGATAATTATATATTATATAAATTTGGACCTTATTTTGGTATGGTAGCAGGAGAAATATTAGGTTTAGATAAACAAGATGTTAATACTATGTATCAAAATTTACCTATTCATACTAGACATGATATTAATATAAGTGGTGAAGAAATAATGAAATTATATCATATTAAGCCTTGTAGTATAATTAACCGGGTTGTTAGAATATTAGAAAAAGAAATCTTACTTGGTAATCTTGTTAATGATAAGGATATTATTATTGATTATTTACTAGCCAATGAAAAGAGGTTTAAAGATGAAAAATAAGTATTTTGTTTATGATAATAAATTTTTAAAATGTATTAGAAAATATGATTTTAATATTAATGATTTTACTTTGTTAGTTTATTTAAATAATAATTATAATAATGAATTTGATGTTAATCAAATTAGTGATATATTAAGTATTAAAATAGAAGATGTTATGAATTCTTTTGATAAATTATTAAGTTTAAAATTAGTTTCTTTAGAAACAGTAAGTGATTTAGATGGCAAAATGAAAGAAGTTATTAAATTAGATGGTTTATATAAAGAATTAGAAATTATGGAAAAAGAGAAAAAAGAAGAAGAATATGAAACTAAGATATATGATATCTTTGAAAAAGAATTTGTTAGAACTTTATCACCAACAGAATATGAAATAATTAATGCTTGGTTAGATTCTAAATATAGTGAAGAATTAATTATTGGGGCTTTAAAAGAAGCTATTTATAATGGGGCTCCTAATTTAAAATATATTGATAAAGTTTTATATGAGTGGCATAAGAAAGGTTATCAAACAATGGATGATGTTAATAATCGTAATAATAAAAAGAATGAGGAAAATAATGAGTTGTTTGATTATAATTGGTTAGAAGATGATGAATAATTTTAATGATATTTTAGATAAAATGATTCCTAATCCTAGATGTGAGCTTAATTATAATAAAGATTATGAATTATTAATTGCAGTGGTTTTAAGTGCTCAAACAACTGATAAAAGAGTCAATATGGTTACGAAGGATTTATTTAATAAATATGATATTTATACTTTAGCTCAGGCTCAAGAGAAAGATATTATTGATATAATTAGACCAGTAGGAACTTTTAAACGTAAGAGCTATTATATTATTGAAATAGCTAAAAGATTAGTTGCTGATTATAAAGGGATTGTTCCTAATGATCGTAAGTATTTAGAAAGTTTGCCGGGAGTTGGAAGAAAAAGTGCTAATGTGGTTTTATCTAATTTATTTGATGTTCCAGCTATAGCTGTTGATACTCATGTTACTCGTGTAAGTAAAAGATTAGGGATTGCTAAAGAAAATGATGATGTTTATACAATTGAAAAAAAGTTAATGAAATTAATTCCTAAGGATAAGTGGAGTAGAAGTCATCATCAGATGGTATTATTTGGTAGATATATATGTAAAAGTAGAAATCCAATGTGTGATAGATGTTTATTTTTAGAATGTAAAAACAGGAAATAAATTCCTGTTTTTAACTGCATATATCACTGATATTAATTGTTCGAGATTTGGTTTTGGTTTGACCATTGTATGTGACTGTATAAGTTATTTTATATGTACCTTGACGACTTGTATCAACTTTAGTGACAGTTTCTTCTTTGCCGTCTTTGGCATAAATAATTTTAGTAGTAATGGCAATGTCTTTGGTTATATCATTTCCTTTATTATCAGTAACTTTTTTAATACCATTATCTTTAAATTCGGAATTAGTAACTAGGCAGGTATAATCTGAATCGTTTAAAGTAATATTTCCGATAGTGTTTAGTTCTTCTTCAATTGATGAAGATCCAACTTTTACTTTGATTTGAACACCACTACTGCGATTAGATTTAAATATACTATAACTTGATTTAACTGTATAAGTATGTTCTCCAGAGGTAACATTACTTATTGTAAATGAATTAGTAGTACTAGTACCTAATAATTTATCATCTTCATATATTTCATAAATAACATTACCAATGTTAGCTTGATTATAATTTACTCTTCCATTATAGTATTTAGTAATAATATTATCTACCCATTTAGTATCACCAAAGATTGTTTTTAAATTATTGAAATATTCTTGTTGAGATGTTTCATCAATAGCCCATGGAGTAGAGATATTTTGCCATTTTAAAGTAACTATATTATCTTTAACTGTTGATTCTACACTAGCTGGATTGTCTAATCCAATGTATCTTTTTGATACTTCAGTTGGTTCAGTACCGGCTTTAAATAATTCGGTAACGCGCATGCTTTCTGGAGTATATTCGCTAGGTAACATAGCTGGGATGGTTTCTTTTTCAACTTCTACTTCTATAACAGTTGATGGTTTATCAAATTTAGTATTCTTTTTATAAATTCTTTTACCAATACCAGTCATTAATGTTTTAGTAGCATTAGCACCAGCGATACTCATAGTATAATGATCTTTATCTAATTCATCATAACCATACCATAAACTAATTGAATAGTCTTTATTATAAGTGTTGCTCCAGTTATCACGGGAAGCTGAAAGAGATATACCTAATTCTTCTAGTTTATTTGTATCATAAGTACTAGTTCCTGTTTTAGAAGCTATTTCAGTACCAGAAATAGAGAAGTTAGCTCCTACATGGTTATTAAAGGCGGTCATAAGAATTGAAGTAATCATATAAGCGGTTTCTTCACTCATTACTTTTTCTTTTTTAGGTTTTTGTTCAATTATTTCTCCAGAATCAATAAATTCTATTTTAGTATAAGAATATGGTTCAATATAATATCCACCATTTCCAAAAGCAGCATAAGCACTAGCCATTTCAAGAGGATTAACACCTTCAAATGCTCCGATTGAAGCTGATTCATATAAGTAATCTCCATAATCTATGCCTAGAGAATGAGTAAAATCAGCTATTTTATTAGTATCTAATTGTTGGAAAGCTTGAAGAGCAGGGATGTTTCTTGATTTACTTAAAGCATCACGCATACTAAGCATTCCTAAGTATTTATTATCGGCATTTTTAATTGATTGTCCAGTAGAGTAAGTCATTGGTTCATCGAAGAAGATTGTATATGGACTACCATTATTATATTCAATATATGGTCCATAATCGATTATTGGTTTTGCGGTTGAACCAGGATGTCTTACCATATCATCACCAGTGGCACGGTTAAATGAACGAGCGATGGTTTGGTTTCTTCCTCCAAATACGCCTAATATTGCACCATTTTGCGTATCGGTTACTGCAACTCCTACTTGCACTATATCATCAGGATATTTAAAGTAGTCATTAGTATCTAATTTTATTAAAACGTCTTGAATATCGGTATCCATAGTAGTAGTAATTTTCATTGGAACGTCGTAAGGATTTAAACCAGTATCATCGATTACTTCTTCAACAACAGTATCTATGAATGATTGATATTCACTTAATCCAGTATCTGGTTCACTTACTATTAATGATTCTACAGGAATAGATGTAGCAACTTCATATTGTTCTTCTGTTATATAGCCGTGATTATACATTAAATATAAGACGGTATCTCTTCTTTCGGTAGCATTTTCAATACTATAGAAAGGATTTATTAAACGAGCGTTATTAAATAATCCAGCGATAAGAGCAGCTTCGGGTAAAGATAAATCTTTAACACTTTTACCAAAATATAATTTACTAGCTTGTTCAACGCCTGCGGTATTACCAGCTCCTAGCCAAGGTATGTTGACATAAAATTCTATTATTTCTTCTTTAGTATATTTTTTTTCGACTTTAAAAACTGACATATAAATATCGGTAAATTTTCTTATAATTCCTTCTATTCCATTCGCGTTTAAATTTGTAAAGTTATTTTTGACAACTTGCATGGTTATAGTAGATGCTCCACCCGCACCAGCTTGATTGGTTAATTGACCAAAACTTGCTTTAATAAATCTGGCAATATCAAAGCCATTATGTTGGAAGAAACGACTATCTTCAGTAGCTATAATAGCATCTATTAGGACTTCTGGTAATTCATCATAACTAACTATTTCACGATTTTCATATCCAACACGTGCTATTTCGTTACCACTAGGGTCATAAAATATTGATGATTGGGTTTTGTATAATATATCAGTATCAAATTCTGGGGCGCTAAATATTATATATATAAAGAATATTAATATGACACTTACGATAAAAATAAGAACAGATAATATTCCAATTAAAATAATATTTCTAGTTTTTAAATTTAATTTTCTTTTCTTTTTATTAGTATTTTTAATTTCTGTATTTTTCTTAGTTGTTTTAGGTTTTACTTTCTTAATAATTTTTATTTTCTTCTTCATAATTAATCTCCTTTATATTGTATATTTTATCTATTACTTTTAAATAATCTAAAACTGGTAAATAATTATATTTTATTAAAAAACCTTTTTCTTTTATATATGAATAGGGAATACTTTTTCTAGTATTATTATTAACAAAATTTATAAAATCTTCGCCTTTTAAAAGATATACTACATTATTAATTAAAATAAGTAAAAAAGATATTCCGCCATGATGAATAACACTATTTATATGTTTTATTTGATGAGGATGAATGTTTTCTAAAGGAAATGATGTTTTATTTTTAGTTTCTTTAGCTTCAAAATCAATATATTTTCCTTTATATATTCCATTATAATCTAGCGTTGATTGCGTTTGAAAGTAGGCTTTTTTAATTATTTTTTGGTGATTTTCATAGGAAACATCAACTATACCAATGGGTGTAGGTTTCTTATAGATTAGTGCTTTATCTTCATCTAGGTAATATTTATTTGATTCATTGATCATATTTTCTAATGACATACCACGATTACTATATATTATATTATTTTGTTGTTTTTTTATTTTATTTGGATAATTCACATAATCACCTTATTTAATTATACTATATAATGTTGAATTTTTCTATTTTCTTAATTTATTTTATTATACTTGACAAATAATTGATTGTTTTGTCGAATTTATTTATTATTATAAAAAAATTGTTTATATTAATTATAAGGTGATACTATGTTAAGAGTAGATTTATTAATTAATGATATTTTAAAGGAGATAGATGAAGCCAATTTATTAATAGAAAAAAATAAATTAAAAAATTTATTAAAAAAGTAAAATTTAGGCTTGCTAATTAAAATTAGATATGATATTATTATTTTGTCCTTGGGGGATTAGCTCAGCTGGCTAGAGCACCT
>CALWAM010000017.1 GCA_944373135.1 uncultured Bacilli bacterium
TAAATTTTATGAAAATTTATTATTAGGTAAAAATAATAATTTACATTCAAAAGATTTAATTGTATAAGAATTATTTAATAAAAAGAATTAAAAAGAGGCATTAGTACAAGATTTATTAATTTAATAAGTTTTGTATTATTTTTTTTATTTTTTTTCCGGTTTAATACATTATTAATTTATAGAAGTATTTTATTAATTTTATGATATAATATTATTATATATTTTTCTAAATATTTTATTAGGAGTTAATATGAAAAAAATAATCGAAATTGATGAAAAAAAATATAAAAAAATTAAGAAAAATAAGTTATTAAGAGTAGATGTAGAAGACATTAAAGAATATAAAAGTAAAGATTTAGTATATTTTAAATGTAACAATAAGATTATGAAAAGAAAAATAAAAAATGTTTTAGATGATAGTATAATTCTGCAAAAAAAGCTAGGAATCCTTCGAATAATATTAGTAATAATTTTAATAATTATATTATTTATTATATGTAAAAAAATTGTTCTTAATATATTAGATAATAGAGTGAAAGATAATATAAATAAGTTAAGAGTAGATGAAATTAGTGTTGTTATAGTAGATATTAATCCTAGTGTTTATTTTAAAGTAAAAAATAATACTATAATTGATACTAAATGTTTAAATGAAGATCGTGAAAATGTAATAAATAATTTAGATTATGATGATAATTATACTTATAAAGATTCTAATGGGAAACCTTTAGTTGATATAATTAACTTAATATATGATGAAGCACAAAAACAAGGATATGATACATCTAATGGGATAACAGTATCTTCTTCAAATCCTAGTATTGAAGTAATAGTAGAAAATATAAATGATGCTACTTTTAATAAAATAGATGTAAATGAGGAAATGGATAGAATTAAAGATGTTGAAGATATAAAAGAAGTAGAACTTACTAAAAAGGAATATAATAACCAATTATTAAATGAATTACAAAAAGATAGTGATTATAATAAAACTTTTAGCTGTAGTATTATTGATGATCAGGTAAAATGTTATATGATGGAATATGATAATGATACTTTATCAGAATTTGGATTTAATGAAGCTATTGAGTATATTAAAACACTTTATGATAATGCTTTTACTTTTAGAAGATTACTTAATAAATTTGATATTAAATTTAATGCTGATGAAGGCCCTATAAATAGTATCTATCTTAATAATAAACAATATCATTATACTAGTGTGATGGTATCTAACTTGAATGATTGTAATAATGTTAGGCAAGAAACTATAACAGTATATCGTAGTTTAACAATAAGTAAAGATGTACCTAATGGTATATTTATGTATTTACCGTTTAGTAAAGTGGAGTTGTTAACACAAACATATGATAATGCTGATGTTATAGTTGTTGATGGCTCTAAATATTGTTGGTAAAAAAATAACATGTTTAGTTTAACTTGATTTCTAATTTTATTGTTTTATATTAATAAATTAAAGTTTGACAATTGTAATTGTTTTTTATAGAATGATTAGCGGGGTGAAAGAATTGCTAATATAACATTAGAGGAAATATATGAAAAATTAAGTAAACCAATACCATATGATGAGTGGAAAGAAATTTATAGCTTTTATTGTAATCTTATAAAGATAAATGCTGATAAAAATTTAGTTTCTCAAGCTACACTTAATAAAATTGGTTCATGTTTGTTAGATGCTGCTGTTATAACAACACCAAGAACTAATGTAGACTATATGTTAGCACAAATTAACATTAATGGCGGTTTAAAAAAATAATTTAATCGTTTCTTAATTATTGAAACGTTTTTTTTATAAAATTACAAAAATAATAATAAATTTAGTTATTTAAAATTTATTGATTGTTTATGAAATCATTAAAATAAATTTTTATCGAGAAAAAAGTTTATGTAAAAACTAATTAATTTTAATCTTTATTTAAATTATTTATTTCTATTTATGTTATACTTAATTATGTGATAGGTATGAAAGTGATAACTTTAAGACAACCATGGGCGACATTAATTGCAGAAGGAATAAAAAAATATGATTTAGGTCTTGGAAAACTAATTACCGAGGAAAACTTTTAATACATGCAGGTGTGGGTGTTGACAAAAAAGAATTGAAAAAGTTTGAAAATAGTGGTTTAGATTTTCCCCATAGAAAAATTGTAGCAATTGTAGAGCTTGAAGATTGTTTATTATTAGATGAAAAATTAAATAAGAAAATAATTGCCGAAAATAATTTAGTATATGGAGATAAAATAAGAAACGGATATGCTTGGAAATTAAAAAACATTAAAAAAGTAAATTGTAGTAAAGAGGTTAATGGTAAATTAGGATTATGGAATATAGATTTCGAAGAAGAAAAGTTTTAAAATTATATTAAAGATTTTAAAATTATAAATGTTAATATTTAATTAATTTAATTTAATAAAAAGTGAGAGATGAAATTATGTGGATAAGTATTTTGATTATTAGTATATTAGGAACGTTTTTACATTTTTTATATGAAATAAGTCATCATAATAAATATGTAGCTTTATTTGCAGCTGTTAATGAAAGTACGTGGGAACATATTAAAATAGCGTTAACGCCTACATTATTATGGAGCTTGTATGATGGTTTTGTATATGGTAGTTTAGATAATTATTTTATAGCTAAATCGTTAAGTTTATTAGCAATAATTATTGTTATGCCAACTATATTTTATTCTTATACAAAATTTACGAAAAGGAGTATTTTAGCTATTGATATAATGTCATTTTATTTAGTAATTGTTGTAGCCCAAAGTATTTTTTACTTTATAATTAAGTTAAATTCAATAGGATTTATATATACTTATTTAAGTGTAATATTATTATTTATTATATTTGGTATTTATATGACTTCAACACTATTGCCTTTTAAAAATTTCATGTTTAAGGATCCAATATCTAAGGAATATGGAATAAAAGGACATTCTGATATAAAAAGATAATATAAACATTTAATGGTGGTTTTGATGGAAAGTGGATGGATTTTATTTTTTATTTTTATATCATTAGCTTTATTAATTTCTTATTATTATAAAATAATAGTAGGTTTGTTTGGGGAGCATTGGGTTAAAGAGGAATTAAATAAATTAAATGATAATTATAAAATAGTAAATAATGTTATGATTAAAACTTTGGATGGTAATACGCATCAGATTGACCATATAATAGTATCCAAATATGGAATATTTGTTATTGAGACGAAGCAATATAATGGTTATATATGCGGTAATGATTATGATAAAAAATGGACAATTATAGCAGGAAGAAATAAGTATTATGTGAATAATCCCGTTCATCAAAATTATGGTCATGTGCAATCATTAAAAGAAATCTTAAATATTACCGAAGATAAAATAATATCTATAGTATGTATTTCAAGTCGAGCGAGATTGAATATTAAATCTAGGGTGGTTGTTAATATCGTTAATCTTTTAACTAAAATAGAATCGTATAAAAGAGAAGTAATTTATGATGTTGATGGTATTTATAATAAAATATTAAAATTAAACATTAAGGACAAAAAAGTAAGAAGAATGCATAAAAAAATCATTCACTCAATTGTAAAAAATAAACAATATTAATGGGATTAAAAAATGATTTTGAGATTTAGAAAAAGGTACTCATCTATAATTGATGAGTTTTTGTTTGTTATAGAAATTTACAGTTAAAATAATATTTGATACAATATTATTAAGGTGATTATATGATAAAGAAAAAAATTATGTTTATTTCCAGTAGTGGAGGACATTTATCGGAGTTATTACAATTAAAAGTGATGTTTGAAAAATATGATTATAAAATTGTCACTGAATTAGTTGATTCAACAAAATATTTAAAAAATAAATATCCTCATAAAGTTAACTATTTAATATTTGGTACTAAGAAAAATATGATTACTTATCCATTTATATTGTTAATAAATTGTTTTCTTTCTTTATTTTATTTTTTATTATATCGTCCGCAATATATTATAACTACTGGGGCTCATACTGCTGGACCGATGTGTTGTATAGGGAAAATATTTCGAAAAAAAATAATTTATATAGAAAGTTTTGCTAATCGAAATGTAAAATCGGTAACTGGTAGTTTAATTTATAAATTTGCAGATTTATTTATAGTACAATGGAAAGATATGCTAAAATTATATCCAAAAGCTAAATATTTTGGGAGTATATACTAGGTGATAATATGATATTTGTAACATTAGGAACACAAGATAAGCCATTTAAAAGATTATTAGAAGAGATAGATAAATGTATTCTGGAAGGTATTATTAAGGATAAAGTTATAGTGCAAGCAGGATGTACTAAAATAGTAACTAAGAGAATGACTTTGTTTAATCAAATTGAATATGATAAATTTATTGAATATATAAAAAATTGTGATTTATTAATTACTCATGGTGGAGTTGGTTCAATAATAGATGGACTTAAATATAACAAAAAAATTATTGCTATACCTAGGTTAGCTAAATATGAGGAAGCAGCTAATGATCATCAAACGCAAATTATAGAAAATTTTAGTAAGGAAGGTTATATCATAGGGACTAAGGATCCGAAATATTTAAATGAAGGATTAAATTCAATTAAGGGGTTTAAACCTAAAAAATACATTAGTAATAATGAATTATTTGTAAAAGATTTAATTTCTTATATTGATAAGAATTAAATCTTTTTACATTCTTTTTATATTTAATATTTCTATATATATTTTTAAGAATATCATGGTAAAATAATATTGGTGATAAAATGAGTAATGCTTATAAAAAAGAGATCAAGGATATTTTTAAAGAATTAGGTACTTCAGAATGTGGACTTAATAATAATGATGTAATTAGATTAGCTAAAATATATGGTAAAAATATTTTAAAAGAAAAAAATAAAAAAACCAAATTAAGTATTTTTTTAAGTCAGTTTAAAAATGTTATGGTTATTTTGTTATTAATTGTAGGTGTTTTATCTTTAATATACTCAATTATTAATAAGAGTGATTATTTAGAACCAATAGTAATACTATCAACTTCCTTAATCAACTGTTTTATGGGATTTTTACAAGAATCTAAAGCGGAGGATGCTTTAAGTAAATTAAAAAAGTATTCTGCTAATTATGTAACAGTAAAAAGAAATAATTATTATAAAAGAATTAATGCTAAAAATTTGGTTGTTGGTGATTATATAGTTTTGGAAGCAGGAGATAAAATACCTGCTGATGCTCGAATAATTAATAGTTTTTCGGCTAAAGTAGATGAATCAATACTAACGGGGGAAAGTATTAATGTTGAAAAAAATAGTGATATTATTAATCATGATGTGGTAATATCAGAAAGAAAAAATATGATATATTCTGGGACTATTTTAGTTAATGGTAAGATAGAAGCAATAGTTACTGATATAGGTATGGAAACAGAATTGGGTAAGATAGCTAATGCTTTAGACAATGAGATTGAACCACTTACACCTTTACAAGTAAAAGTTAATAAGATAAGTAAATTTATTTTAGTAGTGGCAAGTGTTTTAATCACTTTTGTTCTAATTTATAGTATTATTCATAAGTATGATTTTTTAACTATTTGTATGCTTTGTGTATCAATGATTGTAGCTAGTGTACCAGAATGTTTACCTATTGCCATAACCGCAACATTATCAATTGGCGTAGGACAAATGGCCAAGAAAAAATCGATAGTTAGAAACTTGGCGGCTATAGAAACTTTGGGAGCTACACAAGTTATTTGTACAGATAAAACTGGAACATTAACAAAGAATAAAATGGAAGTTGTTAAAGTTTATAGTTCACTAAAGGAAGTAAATGAATTAAATGATGTATTTAAAGATGTAATTAATAATTGTAATTCTGCAGTTTTAAATGATAAAGGAATTTATATAGGTGATTCAGTAGATATCGCTTTAAGAAATTATTTACCTATTAATAAAAAAGGAAATAAAGTTTTTGAAATACCTTTTGATTCAGATAGAAAAATGATGAGTGTTGTATATGAAATAAATAGTAATTTATATATGTATACGAAGGGTAGTTTTGAAAACGTTATTAAACATTGTGATAGAGTTGTAATTAATGAGAAAGTAGTTAAATTAAATAAAAAAATAGAAGATAAATATTTAGAAATAGAAAAAATGATGGCTGATGAGGCTTTAAAAGTGCTTGCTTTTGCTTATAAGGGTGTGGATAAAAGTAGTAATTATTCACAGGAAGAAGAAAATTTAATTTTTGTTGGTTTAGTAGGATTAAAAGATCCAGTTAGAGATAATATAGAAGCTTCAATTAAAGAATGTTTGAGTGCGGGGATAAGACCTATAATGTTAACTGGTGATAATCTTAGTACAGCTTGTGCGATTGCTAAGGAAGTGGGTATTTGTCAAGATGAAAAAGAATGTGTTAATGCGTCATTATTAAATAATTTATCAGCAAATGAATTAAAAAAATATATTAAAAAATATTCGGTTTTTGCACGAGTTAGTCCTGAAAATAAATTACAAATTGTTAAAGAACTACAAAGTATGGGATACGTTGTAGCGATGAGTGGAGATGGAGTAAATGATGCTCCCGCTATTAAATTAGCTAATGTTGGAATTGGTATGGGGAAATCTGGTACTGATGTTACTAAAGATACTTCTGATATTATATTATTAGATGATAGTTTTAATACTATTGTTGTAGCTATAAAAGAAGGTAGAAGAATATATGATAATGTTATTAGTAATATATTATATAATTTATCTAGTAACTTTACCGAGATAGCTATTATTTTATTTGGGATGTTAACAGGAAATACAATAATTTCAGCGATACATATATTGTATATTGATTTGGTAGCCGATACATTACCGTCGATTACTTTGGCTTTTGAAGAATCTTCTAAAACTATTATGCAAAGAAAACCGAATGGTTTAAATAAAAAGATATTTACTAGGTTTTTTAGTGCATTTTTAATAATGTCTGTCATATTGGAAACCTTAATAAGTTTGTATGTATATTATCACTTTAAATCGTTAGGAGTTAATATTGCTCAGACATTGGCTTTATTGAGTGTTATTATAAATGAATTTGTTTTTGCTTATAATTGTCGAAGTTTAAAAGAACAAATTCATAAAAGAGGTATATTTAGTAATAAATATTTAAATATGGGAATATTACTATTATTTATAATTCAGTTATTAGTTTTCTTTACTCCGATAGGAAGAATATTTGGATTAGAAATTATTACTGTTGCTCAATTAATTTTTGTTATTTTAGTTAATTTAATTTCATTTATTATTATGGAGTTCTTAAAACCTATTATAAGAAATTTGTTTGTAGATGAATAATTAAAAAGTTTTGTTATATAGATAAATAAGGTATAATTAGAATATAGAAAGAAAGTGAGATAATGGAGAAATCTAAAGTATATTTTATTAAAGAAATTAGTGATGATAATTTAGTAAAAATATTTGATAAATTAGGCAAAAAATTAGAAGGTAAAGTAGCTGTTAAAATTCATTCTGGTGAAGAAGGCAATCAAAATTATTTAAGACCAGAATTTATGCAAAAAATAATTACAAAATTAAATGGAACGGTAGTAGAGTGCAATACGGCTTATGATGGTAGTAGAAATACGACTGAAAAACATAAAAAATTAATTAGTGATCATGGATGGACTAATTATTATAATGTGGATATTATGGATAGTGAAGGACCTGACTTAGAATTAGAAATACCTAATGGAAAAGTTATAAAAAAGAATTTTGTCGGTAAGAGTATTAAGAATTATGATTCGATGTTAATATTATCACACTTTAAAGGACATCCAATGGGTGGTTACGGAGGAGCTTTAAAGCAATTATCCATAGGATGTGCATCTTCTTATGGTAAAGCTTATATTCATGGTGCTGGTGAAGTAGAAAAAATATGGACAGCTGACCATGATAAATTTTTAGAATCAATGGCAGATGCAGCTAGTAGTGTTGTAAATTTATTCAAAGATAAAATTGTTTATATAAATATAATGGCTAATATGTCAGTTGATTGCGATTGTTGTGCTGTTGCAGAAGATCCTTGTATGAAAGATATTGGGATATTAGCTAGCTTAGATCCAGTTGCTATCGATCAAGCTTGTATTGATTTAGTTTATAATTCAACTGATCCTGGTAAGGATCATTTAATTGAAAGAATAGAATCTCGAAATGGTATACTTACAATTGAGAGTGCTTATAAATTAGGTGTTGGTAATAGAGAATACGAATTAATTACCATAGATTAAGGAGCTGTTAATAGAACAGCTTTTTATTTTGGGTTAATTGGAAATAATTAAAGGTATAAATTGTCGAAAATAGCCGAAAATAATAATGGTGGATAGTTATGAAAAAATTAGTAATTGTACTTATGTTATTAGTATTATTTACTTTTAATAATAAAGTTATGGCTGAAGATAATGGTCAAGAAGTTTCATATAATGAAGTAAATTTAAAAAATTTAAGTTATGATATTTATAGAATGTGTGCTTATGATTATTGTCAAGATTTAATTAATGCTAGTAATAGTGTTAGACTAAGAGATTTTAGAATTAAATATTTAAATTATTTAGATGTTAATAATAAAGATGATATAAAAAAAGAAGTACTTGTAAGAGGATTAGTTATTACGCGAGTTTTTTATAAATAATCTTCCTTGATAAGTATTTCTTTTTTTCATTTCTTTATCGATATCATTTAATAAAATAGTTTTCTTTAAAAGAAATTGAGGAGCAATAAGATTTTTAGGGTTAGGATCAGAAGTTATGCGATGAATAGTTATCTCAGGACGAAGTAGTTCTAATTGTTTGATAACTATATCAATATATTCTTCTTTAGTTAATAATTTAAATTTTGTTTTTTGATAATAAGCAGTTAAAGGAGTATTTTTTAAAATAGCTAGCATATGAATTTTAATTCCGTCGATTGGTAAGTTATTTAAATATTTTATAGTTTCGAGCATATCTTGTTCAGTTTCATAAGGAAGAGAATTAATGATATGAACTACTACTTTGATATTATTTTGATGTAGTTTGTTGACCATTTCAGTAAAGTTTTCTAAAGTATGGCCACGATTAATTAATTTTAGAGTTCTTTCGTGAATGGATTGTAAGCCTAGTTCGATAGTTAAATCAGTTTTATGATTAAGATCTATTAGATAATTTAATACTTCATCATTAATAGCATCACTTCTAGTGGCTATATCTATTCCAACAACATCTTTAATATTTAAGAATGGCTCAAACATTGTTTTTAGTTTTTCGACTGGGGCATAGGTATTAGTTCCAGCTTGGAAATAAGCTATATATTTACAAGGAGACCATTTTTTATCAATAATTTTTTTAATATTATAAAATTGGGTGATTAAATCTTCTTGAGGATTACCACCAAAATCACCACTACGAGATTCAGAACAATAGATACAACCATGATTATTATGAAAATTAGGACATGGTAAATTAGCATTAAGAGATATTTTGGCTATTTTACAATGATATTTGTTTTTATATTCATAATTTAAAGTATGATATCTTTTGTTATCAAGAGTATATGTAAACATCTAAATCACCGTTGCTATTATATCATAATTTGTTTATAATTAGGATAATAGGAGAGTTGATTATATGGCTAAGATAGGTAATCATTTTAAAGCAAATTATAGTAATGCTAGAAGTAATGATAAATTAGTATTTAGGGGAGAAAAGTACCGAATAACCGTTTTAAGTGAAAGATTATTAAGATTAGAATATAATGCAAATGGAGAATTTGAAAATAGGTTAACGGAATTAGTTGTTAATCGAAATTTTCCAGTTTTTGATTTTAAAGTTCAAGAAGATAGTAATTATTTAGTTATTGAAACTAAGTATTTTAAATTACAATATATGAAAAATAAAAATTTTATAGGACCTAAATATGCACCAGATGCTAATTTAAGAGTCGAATTATTAAACAGTGATAAAGAATGGTATTTTAATCATCCTGAATCTAGAAATTTATATACAATGATTGGTAATTTAGATAAAAAAGAAAAATATGATGCAAATAAAATATTTAATTTAGATAATTTAAAAACTAAAGTTAAAGAATTAATTGTCAAAGAAAAAGGCTTATATTCGTTAGATGGTTTTGCTAGTATTGATGATTCTAAGAGTTTAATTGTTTTAGAAGATGGTTCTTTAATTAAGGATGATAGAAATAGAATTGATACCTATTTATTTATGTATAATAAAGATTTTGATGGTTGCTTAAAAGATTATTTTACTTTAACTGGGTATCCTCCTTTAATACCAAGGTATGCTTTAGGTATATGGTGGAATAGGAATAAGAGTTATGATTTTAATGATACTAAGAAATTATTAATGGATTTTAATAAGTATAAGATTCCATTTAGTATTTTATTATTAAGTGAAATGTGGCATATTAAAGATAATAATAATTTAAAGAGATTTAAGAGTGGTTATACATTTAATAAAGAGTTTTATAATAATCCTAAAGAGTATGTTAATTATTTACATGAAAGAGGAATAAGATTAGGACTTAATATAGATCCTAGTGAGGGTATTCATCCTCATGAAGCCAATTATAATGATTTAGCTAAAAATATGGGAATTACAGAAAAACAAATTATTCCTTTTAATGCTTTTGATCAAAATTTTATAGCTAATTATTTTTATTATATGATTAGACCTTTAAATGATAATGGAGTAGATTTTTATTGGATAGATTATTATACAGAAGATAGAGGAACTTTAAGTGCATTAAATTATTATCATTTTAATGATTATAAACAATTTAATGCACAAAGAGGTCTAATTATGAGTAGACCATCAGAAAAAGCTATGCATAGATATCCAATTCATTATTCAGGAGAAACAGAAGTTAGTTGGAATACTTTAAAAAGTTTACCTTATTTTAATTCTAGTTCAGCTAATATAGGACTATCTTGGTGGAGTCATGATATTGGTGGTTTTCAAGAAGGTATTGAAGATAGTGAACTATATTTAAGATATGTCCAATTAGGTACTTATAGTCCAATATTTAGATTTAGTTCTAAATATGGTCATTATTATAAAAGAGAACCTTGGAGATGGGATGTTAAAACTTTAAATATAGTTAGAGATTATTGTGTATTAAGACATAGATTAATTCCTTATTTATATACAGAAGCTTATAAGTATAGTAGTAATGGTGTTCCACTTATAAGACCATTATATTATACTAATCTTAATATATATGATGAAGTAGATTATAAGAATGAATATTATTTTGGGAGTGAGTTATTAGTATGTCCTATTACTGTTCCTAAAGATAATGTTATGAAAAGATCTATTGAAAGAATATATATACCAGAAGGTACTTGGTATGATTTTAAGACTGGTAAGAAATTTTTAGGAGATAAGAGATATATAATTTTTTATAAAGATGAAGATTATCCGGTATTTGCTAAAAAAGGGACGATTGTACCGATGGCAGATTTAGATGTTAATATTAATGTTACTAATTCTCCTAAAGTTATGGAAATACATGTGTTTCCTGGTGAAAGTAATATCTATGATTTATATGAAGATGATGGATATAGTAGTTTATATGAAGAAGGATATTTTATTAAAACGAGAATAGAATATAATTATTTAACGAATAATTATACTTTAATTATTAGACCTATAGAAGGAAAGAGTAATATTATACCTACATATAGAGATTATAGAATTAGATTTAGAAATACTAGACAAGCAGAGAATGTTAAAGCTTATATAGAGAATAATGAAATTAAATGTGAATCTTATGTAGAAGATAATGATTTTGTTGTATGTGTTAATGAAGTTGATACTACTAAACAATTAACTATTAATTGTAAAGGTAAAGATATAGAAATAGATGCCGAAAGAATTGTTAACGAAGATATAGATTCAATTATTAGTGATTTACAAATTAAAACTTCTTTAAAAGAAGAAATAGCTAATATTATATTTAGTGATAAAGATATTAGTAAAAAAAGAATATTAATTAAGAAATTAAAATCTAAGGGATTAGATAGTATATTTATTAGAATGTTTCTTAAGTTATTAGAATATGCTAATGAAATTTAATATTTACATAAAATAAAATTTGTTGTATTATTTAAATAGTAGAAGGTAGGTATTATATGAATAAGAAATTTTATTTATTAATAGGTTTAATAGTTGCAGCTATAGCTTTAGTAATAGGTACATCCTATGCTTATTTTATGGCTACAGTTACTGGTGGAGATAGTGGTAATGAAACAGTTATTAAATCCGGTAATTTAAGTTTAACTTTAACTGATAATAATTCATTAACACTTAATGGTATTCCAGGAGATAGTGCAAGTAAAGAATTTACTGTTACTAATACTGGTACTAATGAAACATTTTATAATATTAAAATGGTCGATGTAACTAATACATTTGTAGATAAAAATGATTTAGTTTATACTTTAGTAGGAGATAATGATGTAAATATTACTGAAACAGTAATACCAAGTACTAGTGATGAATATTTAGCTACTAACATTACAATAGGTAAAGGTGTAACTCATAATTATACTTTAACTATAACTTTTAAAGAAACTAATGATAATCAAGATGATAACAAAGGTGCTACATTTAGTGGTAAGATTAATATAAATAACGAAAAAGGTGTAATTTGGCCGCCTGTATCTCCTGTTCAATTACTAAATAATTTATATGGTGAATCTAATCCTGAATTAGTAGTAGATGATTATGATAATATTCGTTATATAGGAGCAGATCCAGCAAATTATATTTATTTTAATTGTGATGATTATAATAATCCAACAGCTGAAACATGTGAGAAATGGCGGATTATAGGATCATTTAAAGATATCGAAGACAGTGAAGGACAAACCACTGAACGAGTTAAAATAATGAGGGATGAATTTGTAAGTACAAGTATAGCTTGGGATGAACGTGATAATGAATCTCCTTATCCTTATGGAAGTAACAATTGGGCGACAGCAACATTAAATACTTATTTAAATGGCGAATATTATAACTCTTTAAAAAATGATACAACCAAAAATTTAATAGATAGTGTCGTGTGGAATTTAGGGGGAAGTAGTACCTATAATGATGTAACAGCAAAAATGTTTTACGAAAGAGAAAGGGGAACAACAGTATATGGAAGTAATCCGACGACGTGGACTGGTAAAATAGCATTAATATATCCAAGTGACTATGGATATGCCACAAGTGGAGGAAGTACAACAAGTAGAGAAACATGTTTAAATAAAGAATTATATAATTGGAATTCACCTAGTTTTAGTGATTGTAAAAACAATGATTACATTTTTGATTCTAGTACCAGCCAATGGACATTAGCGCATCTTTCGTCCAACTCCAACAATGCGTTTCGCGTGAGTAGCTACGGGTTTGCGCGCAACAGCCTCGCGTACAGCGGGTATGGCGTCAGGCCAGTCTTATATCTGGAGTCTAGTGCGTTGATAATATCAGGAGATGGAAGCGAAGCTTCACCGTTTGTTCCTAGGGGGTAGGGAAGGTGCCGCTGGAGCAGGAATGGCTCCCGGCACGTGAAATCGCCTATAAGGCGACTACGCAATTGAATTTTAAATAATGTATATTTGTAAATGATGTGAAACAAAAAATATTAAATTAATTCAAGATAATTGAGTTAATTTTTTTTGCTCTA
>CALWAM010000018.1 GCA_944373135.1 uncultured Bacilli bacterium
TCATAAAAAAGCTCTCTAAAGCCTTATAAATAAAGGCTTGGAGAGTTTTTGCTCTTTTAAAACTGTCAAAGTCAGGAGTATAGCACGAACGTTTATTCGCTATCAACTATTTTTGTAATTCTTTCTTTAATTTTAGTAATATCATCTTCAACTAATATGGATTTTAATTCTTTTTTTAGGGCATCTTGATGAATTTTTTGTTCATAATTCATAAGTTTATTTTCTACTATTTTTAAGGTATTATGTATAGCACTACGGCTAATATTTAAGATATCTTTTATTTCGGTTAATGAATAGTCTTCTTGGTAATATAGTTGAAATATTTCCTGTTCTTTAGGCGTTAAAAACTCTTGATATATATCAAATAAATCATTTAATAATATTCTATTCATATAAACCTCACATTAAATCTTTAAATAAGCCATAAATATATTCTTCAATATCAAATTTTTGAAGATCATTTATACCTTCTCCTAAACCAATATATTTAACAGGGATGTTTACTTCTTCTTTAATAGCTAATACTATTCCGCCTTTAGCAGTACCATCTAATTTAGTTAATACTATACCAGTAATATTAGTAATTTCTTTAAAAGCTTTAGCCTGTAAAATTCCATTTTGACCAGTAGTGGCATCAATTACTAATAAAGTTTCATGGGGGGCATTAGGAACAAACTTGTTGATAACTCTGTTTATCTTTTCTAATTCATTCATTAAATTTACTTTGTTTTGTAATCTACCGGCGGTATCTATTAAAACTATATCGGCTTTTTCTGTTTCAGCTATGGTTAATCCTTCAAAAACAACGCTGGCAGGATCAGAATTTTCTTTTCCATAAAATAAAGAATTATTTTTATCAGCCCAAATTTCTAATTGCTTAACAGCTCCAGCACGGAATGTATCTCCAGCAATAAGCATTACTTTTTTGCCATCATTAATAAATTTATGTGCTAATTTACCGATGGTTGTTGTTTTACCTACACCATTTACACCTACGAATAATATTATGGTTGGACCATTTTCCGCAAAATTAATTTTATCACTTAGGGTTTCATTATTAACATAGATAATGAATAATTCATCAACAATTATTTCGTTTAATGATTTTGTATCCGTGATATTTTCTTCTTTAACACGCTTTTTTAATCTTTCAATAAATTTAAAAACAGTATTAACACCTATATCAGCCATAATAAGGATGTTTTCTAATTCTTCAAAATATTCTTCATTTACTTTTGTATATTGATGTCCTAAGATGTTTAACTTTGAAACAAATTCGGTTCTTGTTTTTTCTAACCCAGTATCATATAAATTAATACTTTCTTTATCTGTTTCTTCTTTTTTTATTATTATATTTTTTAATTTGTTAAATAAGCCCATTTAATTGCCTCCTTACTATTTTGTACATATATGATCATTAGTATGGACTTTGTATTCGCCAGAATCGTTGTAAATTAGTATTTTACTATCTTCTTGACAATAGTTATTGTCATCTGCAAAATAAGCATTATCTTTTAGATACTTAATAGTTACTAATTTACTACATTCTGTTTCTTTTAAACTATTAGGATCAAAACTAGTTGGACATTTAGTTAAATATAATTTATCTAATCCATAAGTTAAAGCCGCATCTAAAGCATTTCCTTCCATATATTCATTAGTTTTAGTTCTTGAGTCTTCTAAAATATTAAGTACTGACATTGTTGCTAAACTAACGATTATTCCTAATACTACGATAACAGAAATTATCTCTACGAGAGTAAATCCATTCTTTTTCATATCATCATTCCTTTGTTTAAGTATACCAAACGAACTTTACAAAATAAAGTTTTTTTTATATAATTAGTAGTAGCGAGTTTACTTTTTATTTTTTAATTTGAAAGGATGATTTAATGAATAAAAATGATGCAACAGTGGTTGTGGCGTTAGGTGGCTTAGGTGAAGTCGGCAAAAACATGTATGTCGTTAGTCATAAAGATGAACTTTTTATAATAGATGCTGGAGTAATGTTTCCAGAAGATGGTTTATTAGGTGTTGATTATGTTATTCAAGACTTTACTTATTTAAAAGAAAACGAAGACAAAATAAAAGGGCTTATTATTACACATGGTCACGAAGATCATATAGGAGGTATTACTTTTTTATTACAACAAATTAAAATACCAGTTATTTACTCGCCCAAAATTGCAATTGATTTAATAAATAAAAAGTTAGAAGAAAAAAATATTGGTTTTAAAAATTTAGTAGCTATTAATAAAGATAGTGAAATAAAAAGTAAATACTTTAGAATTGAATTTATAAATACTACCCACTCTATTCCGGATAGTTATTGTATAGTTTTACATACACCTAATGGTGTTATTGTTGAAACTGGCGACTTTAAATTTGATTTAACACCGATTGGTCCAATGGCGGATATTCATCGCATGGCTAAAATCGGCAGCGAGGGAGTAAGATTATTATTAAGTGATAGTACTAATGCTTTAGCTGAAGGATTTTCTAAATCTGAAAGCAGCGTTGATGAAACTTTAGGAAATATTATTAGTAAACATAGAGGTCGAATAATTATTGCAACTTTTGCTTCTAATATATATCGGGTAAAACATATTATTGAAACTTGTAGAAAAAATAATCGAAAGATAGTAGTATTCGGAAGAAGTATGGAAAATTCTATTCAAATAGCGCTTAATAATGGGCTTATTGAGGATAAAACGATTATTATTGAGGCAAGTGAGGCTAAAAATTATAAGAATCATGAAATTTGTATATTATGTACCGGTTCACAAGGAGAACCTTTAGCGGCTTTAGCACGTATTGCGAATGGAACTCATAAACAAGTAACATTATTGCCGGATGACTTAGTAGTTTTTTCTTCTAGCCCTATTCCTGGTAATGCTGCTGCTATTAATAGAGTTATTAATAAGTTATATTTAAAAGGAGTTAAAGTTTTTACTAATTCTGAATTCAGTGACATTCATACTTCTGGTCATGCTAAACAGGAAGAAGAAAAACTAATGCTAAGAATAATTAAGCCTGAGTATTTCATGCCAATGCATGGCGAATACCGAATGTTAAAACAACATGCCGATACAGCAGTTAATTGTGGTATACCTAAAGAAAATATCTTTATTATGAAAAATGGAGATACTTTATTGTTAACTAAGGATGAAGTTAAAAAAGGCGAACCTGTTACTGCTGGAGATGTTTATGTAGACGGTTCAAGAATTGGTGATATTGGTAGCGTAATAATTAAAGACCGTAAATTAATGAGTCGAGATGGTATTTTAGTAACAATTTTAAATTTAGATGTTAAAAATAAAAAATTGTTAATTAAACCTAATGTGACGACTAGAGGATTTGTTACAGTTAATGAAAATACAGCTTTAATAAATAAAATTGAAGAAAAAATAAGTGAAATTGTAAATAACTATTTAGCAGAAAACCATTATAATTTTGTAGATCTTAAGAATATAATTATATTGGAGTTGAATCCATTTATTAATAATATAACTGGAAGAAGACCAATTATTATGCCAGTTATAATGGAGGTTAATGTTGAATAAAATAATTATTTTTTTGATAATAGTTGTATTTTTATTAGTAGGATTTAAATATAATTATAATATGAAAAATAATAATAATAATAATAATAATGATGAAGAAGTTATAAATGTTAATGATGAATTAAAAAACGAGTTACAAGAGCAAAAATATTTTATTGAGAATAACTTATCTAGATATATTAATTATTATAATAATAATTCTGATTTAGATTGGAAAGATATTGTTACTAATGTTAATACTAATATAGATAATGAATTTTATAATAATGATATGGATACTGATACTAGTAAAGGAATTTTAATGATTACTAACAAATTTTATAAATTAACAAGTGATTTTGAAGGACTTAATTTAGTTAAAGTTAGTGAAGATGATTCTATGTATGGTAGAACTTACTATTTAAATGAAGAAGCATATGAACATTTTAAAGAAATGGTAAGTGATGCTAGAAGTATTGGATTAGATTTTGGGATATATTCTGCTTATAGGAGTTATGATACCCAAGTTAATTTATATAATAATTATGTTAAAAGAGATGGAGTTGCTCTTGCAGATACTTATTCCGCAAGAGCTGGCTATTCGGAACACCAAACTGGTTTAGCCGTTGATTTAAGGTCAAGAACAATGAATACATCTTATTTTGAAGAAACAAATGAATATAAATGGTTAAAGGATAATGCTCATAAATATGGTTTTATTATAAGGTATCCAGAGGAATTTGTTTATATTACCGGTTACCAGTTTGAGCCTTGGCATTATAGATATTGTGGTAAAGAAGCAGCCACAATAATTTATAATGAAGGTATTACTTTTGATGAATATTATGAATATTATGTAAAATAAAAAATCTTTCAATTATTAGAAAGATTTTTTTCTTTATTTTTCTTCTTTAGTCTTTTTAGGTTTAGGTAAAGCGTCTTTACGAGAAAGATTTAACCGACCACGATTATCGTATCCTAATGATTTAACAACGATTTCATCGCCGACTTTTACAATGTCACTTGGTTTATCTACTCTCTTATGATCTAATTGTGATACATGGACTAAGCCTTCGCAGCCAGGCCATAATTCAACGAAACAACCAAAATCTTCGACTTTTACAACTTTACCAGTATAAATTTTATCTTTTTCAACTTCCCGAACAACATCAAGAATCATTTCTTTAGTTTTAGCAATTATTTCTTTGTCTGTATGATAAATTATTACGCGGCCATCATCTTCTAAATCGACTTTAACAGCATCTTTATCATTTACAGAATTAACATGAGAGGCTTCTAAGATTATTTTAGTTATCATTTCGCCACCACGGCCAATGACATCTTTTATTTTGTCAGGATTTATATTAAATGTTTCAATTTTTGGAGCATATTTACTTACTTCAGTACGAGGTTTAGCAATAACGCTTTCCATAACATCTAATATTTCTAAACGGGCTTTTTTAGCTTGTTCAAGAGCTTCTTTTAATATTTTTTTGGTTACGCCTTTAATTTTGATATCCATTTGTAAAGCACAAATACCTTTTCTAGTTCCTGCTACTTTGAAGTCCATATCTCCCATATGATCTTCTAAACCTTGAATATCAGTTAATATAGTATATTTCTTACCATTTTGAATTAATCCCATGGCTATACCAGCAACTGGAGCTTTAATTGGAACACCAGCGGCCATTAATGATAAACAACCAGCACAAATTGTTGCTTGACTTGATGAACCATTACTTTCTAGGATTTCGCTTACAACACGAACAGTGTAAGGGAATTCTTCTTCGCTAGGCATGACTTGGGATAATGCTCTTTCACCAAGCGCTCCATGACCTATTTCGCGACGTCCTGGTGCCCCATATCTACCAATTTCTCCAACCGAAAAAGCTGGAAAATTATAGTGAAGCATAAATCTCTTAGTATCTTCTAAGCCTAGACCATCTAATATTTGGTGTTCATTTAATGCACCTAGGGTAGTCGTTGCTAAACTTTGAGTTTGACCACGAGTAAATACTGCTGAACCATGGGTACGTGGTAATAAATCTATGCAAGCACTTAATGGTCTTATTTCATCCATTTTACGACCATCTGGGCGAATATGTTTATTAGTAATTAAATATCTTACTTGATCAGCTTCTATTTTATCTAATATTTTACTTACTTGTTTAAGTATATTATCTAAGTCTTCAGAATCAACATATTTTTCTTTAAAGTAATTAAGAGTGTTTTCTTTTATTTCAGCGACTTTCTCATAAGAAGCCAATTTATCTTTTATTTGGATAGCATCTAAAATATCTTTAGTAGCGTGTTTTTCTACTTCTTTTTCTAAGTCTTCATCAATTTTAGCCAATTCTACAGTTACTTTTTCAGCACCTATTTCAGCGATAATTTTTTCTTGGAATTCACATAATTTCTTAATATGTTCATGTCCAAACATTAAGGCTTCTAGCATTTCAGATTCACTTACTTCTTTGCTTCCGGCTTCAACCATACATATAGCATCTTTAGTCCCAGCTACTGTTAAATTAATTGTAGTCTTTTCTAATTCTTCAGCACTTGGATTAATTACATACTTACCATCAACTTTACCTACGATAACTCCTGCTACTGGACCATCAAAAGGAATATTTGATATTCCTAAAGCAAGACTTGAGCCAAATAAGGCGGTCATTTCAGGAGATTTATCTTGATCTACAGATAGTACAGTATTGATTACTTGAACTTCATTACGGAAGTTTTCATTAAACATAGGCCGAATAGGTCGATCTATTAATCTGGCGGCTAAGGTTGCTGCTTCACTAGGTCTACCTTCTCTTTTAATAAAGCCACCAGGTATTTTACCTACAGAATATAACTTTTCTTGATATACTACAGTTAAAGGGAAAAAGTCTTGCGTTATAGGAGTTTTGCCCATGACTGTAGTTGTTAAAATAACTGTATCATTATACCTTACTAATACTGCACTATTAGCTTGTTTGGCTAACCAATTTGTTTCAACAACTATTTTATCGTTTAAAAATTCCATTTCAAATATTTTTTTATCCATAATTACCTCTTTTTCTATAAAAAAAGACACTCAAATAAAAGTGCCCTATTTTCTAATATTTAATGCTTTAATTAATTCACGGTAACTAACTACATTAGTTCTCTTTAAGTAATCTAGCAAACTTCTTCTTTTTCCAACTTTCATTAAAAGACCTCTTTTTGAATGATAGTCATGAATGTGTTGTTTTAAATGTTCTGTTAGATCATTAATTTCTTCAGTTAAGATAGCAATTTGAACTTCTGTAGCACCACTATTTTTAGCATCTTTACCAAATTTTTTAATTAATTCTGCTTTTCTTTCTTTTGTAACAGCCATTATTTTTCCTCCTATTCATATTAATTGGTTAAATCCTAGTATAGAAACGGAGATTTTCTAAACCACGAATTAACTTCTGGATATATTATATTATATATTATTTTAATTAGCAAGAAAAATTTGCTAATTAAAAACAAAATGGCGTCCTTGGGCAGATTCGAACTGCCGACTTATCGCTTAGGAGGCGATTACTCTATCCTACTGAGTTACAAGGACGAATGTTAAAATTTTCTAGCTAATACCCGTACTGAAAAATCTTGGTTATTTATTTGTTTCATTCTTTCTTTATATTCTTCAACCTCATTTAAATAAAGAAGATATAAACTATTATAATCAGATAATAATTGATCTATATCATTGTCAAGATATCCTTTAAAATTTGAAGCAACTAGATATGATATAAATTCTTCAATAACTAATAATTCTTCTTGAAGTAAATAAATATGATTAGGAACAAATTGAATTGAATTATTCATTGAAAATCTCCCTTTTAATTATACAATTTATAACTAAAAAATAGCAAGTGTTTCTTACTATTTTTGAATCGTTAACATATTAAAAATAAATAATGCCCAGACTGAAAAAACTAAACTAAATTTAAAACGATACATTTCATAAGCAGCAACTGATTTATCCATAACTGTGACTAACCAACTTTCTTTATATTTAGGAAGTTCTTTTGATAAGGGAAACATATGAGTTCTTATAATGTTTTGTTGGAAATTAGTTATATTAAAGTCTTTATAAGCATTATGACAAGCTATTTCTGGATGAATAGATAGTTTTTCTTTAGAGCTTTTTTCTTGTAAATCACTATCTAAGTAATAATCATGCAATAAAGCAGCTCTGACTGTTTCATTTAATTTTTTTATTCTTAATTTTTTACCTACATAATAGGTAGCTTTAGCTACTCTTAAAGAATGATCATATCTTGTTATTCCATGGTGTAATTCATTATCTAGTTTTTGAAATTTATGATAATTAATTATATCTTCAATAATATTATAAAATTCTATTTTGTCTGTTCTCGACATATAATATTTCACCTCGAACTTCATAATTATATCATACTATTTAATTATATGCAAATTTCAAACTTTTTTATAAAATAAAAACCAATTAAAATTGGTTATATTAAAACTTGGTGCTCGTACTCGGACTTGAACCGAGACTTTCTTGCGAAAAATAGATTTTGAGTCTATCGCGTCTACCAATTCCGCCATACGAGCAGTCATAAATAGATTATATCATATAATTATTTAATTGTATAATCTTTTTTAATTTTCTTCTGTTTCTTTATAAATCGAAGTAAATAATTCTTTTTCTTTATTTTCGATAATATTTTCTTTTATCTCTGGCAAATCCTTAATGGTTGCTAAGCCAAAGTAATCTAAGAATTCTTTAGTAGTTCCATATAAATTGGGATGGCCTGGCATAGTACTTTTTCCTACTTCTTTTATTAGGCCTTTGGCAAGTAATTTACGGACTATATGGATAGTACTAACTCCTCTAATACTATCAATTTCTACTCTTGTAATAGGTTGTTTATAAGCTATAATTGCTAATGTTTCTAGCGCCGCTTGACTCAATGTATTATTTTCAGGATTTAATATTAGTTTTTGATAATATTCTTTATGTTCTTTTTTGGTGGTTAATTTAAAGGCATCACCTAGATAGTTTATTCTAATTCCTCTATTATCTGCCTCATATGATTTTTTTAATTCTAAAAGAAGATTTTTAGCTTCTTCTAAATTAATATCTAAAATATCAGTAATTTGTTCTAAGGTTAAACCTTCTTCACCAACTACAAATAATAATCCCTCTAGTACTCCTAATAAATTCATAATTACACTCTTTTCTCTATTAATATTGGACTAAAGTTATCTTCCTGGATAATATTTATTTCTTTATTTTTACTCATGGTTAAAATTGATAAAAATGTTACGACAATATATTCTGTTGTATATTCATTAAATAAATCTAAAAAATTAACTTTAGATTTGTTATTTAATATTTCTCTGATATCTTTAGTCCGGTCTTCAACACTAAGTTCTCTTTTAGTTATTTTAGTATTTATCGGTTTAGATAATTCTTCTCTTTGATGAAGCGTTTTTAAAGCATTTATTAAATCTTCTATAGAGAATAATCCTTTTTCTAACCCTTTTAATTCTTTATATTCTAGAAGATTATCAGGTAATTTAGTAAATACTTCATTTCTTTTTTCTTCCAGAACTTTAAAATCAGACGTTAGTATTTTATATTTTTCATATTCTTTAAGTTTATTTTTTAAATCTTCTTCACTTGTTATGTTATATTCTTCTTCAGTATCTTCTTCATCTTTAATATTTAGTAACATTTTACTTTTTAAATGAAGAAGAGAACTTGCTACAACTAAATATTCACTAGCAATATTAATGTTTAACTCTTCCATGGAATTAATGAAATCAAGATATTGCTCAATTATTTGGGTTGTATTTATTTTTTCAATATCCATTTTGGATTCTTTTACTAAATGTAAAAGAAGATCCAATGGACCATCAAAATCATTAATATGAAATTTATATTCCATGGAATCACCTTTCCTTTATTGACAGATATATGCCTTACTTTCTTGTTTAAACTTTATTTTATTTACACTTGTTTCATATTTATAATAGTTATTGTTAGTATTTATAGCTTCTTCATCAATATCTTTTAAATTTAAATTTATGGAAGCCGTAAAACCACTTGGATTTTCGACAAATGAGGTTATGCCACCATAAGTTAAGTATGAATTTAACTTATTTTTATATTCTAAGGCATCTGTTTCATATTTTGTAACATCAGTTGTGACATAGTTGTAAATATCATTAATATTAGTCAAGTTGTTGTTTAAAAAAGTATATATAATTTGGTTGATACCTTTTGTACATGTTAATGTATTGTTAACTAATTCAACATTTGGATAATCTTCTTCGTCTTTTTCAATTATTAATATTTGGGTAGTATTATTTTTTACATCCGCTGTAATTTCACTTTTTAATGTTATATTATTACCAACAGCTAAGTTTTGGGATTCAATAATTGCTCTACCTAATAAAGTTTTATCATCATTATATAATTCTACATATAAATTATTAATTTCAACATTACTTGGACTATTATTGCTCACAGTATAAGTAATAAAATTAGAATTATCTTCAGTTATTAAAGAGAAATTGCTAAAGTTTAAATTGTGATAATTAATAACTGTTTCCGGTGTTAATAAATTCAATTCAGTTTCTTCTGATTCTCCATCATCATTTTCTTCCTCATCACCATTATTTTCAGGATTATCATCAGGATTAGTTGGTTGATTATTATTAGGTTCACTAGGAGCATTTGTAAAGTAACTGTTTACGGCATTATATAAATATGGTAATCCAAAGCAGCAACCAATTATAACTACAAATATTATAATAACTGGTATGACACTTTTTTTATTAGGTTTTAATTCACCAATTTTAGCATCTGGGTTTATCTTTAATTCGGTTGGATTATTTTGTTGCATTATGTTATTTAAACTTGGATTTACTTCTACATTACTTTCTGGTACAGAATTAGTTTGTGGAGTAGGTGCTACTACTTGAGGATTAGTAGGCTCGCTAACTTGACTAGAACTTATAGTATTAGTCGTATCAGTGTTATTCAAAACATTATTGTCATTTGGTTTATTTAAAATTTCCAAAGATTCATCTTGATTATGGACTTGTTCGCTAGATTCTGATGGAAAAACATTATTTAGTGTTTCGACGCTATCTTGTTTAAGTGTATCAGTTGTAGCATGGAGATTACCTGCTGAAGTATCATTAATTTCCGGATTAGTTTGCAAAGTGTCAGAAATTAATACTTCACTACTCCCTTGATTATTTTCAATATTATCATTTACTTCTTTAGCATTATTCATACTTTATTCCTCGTTCCTATTTATTCTTAATAGAATTATAGCATATTTATTTATAGAGTTAAAGATTAAATAGTTTTATAAAAAGGAATATCATTCTTTAATAACAGTCAAATCTTCAGTGAAGATTATAGAAATTATAACTTTTTGTAGAGACGATTACAATTTTAAAACAATCTTCACTGAAGATTTAATTGCTAATTATTAAATGATATTATTTGTATTTATTGTTTTATTTATTGTACTTATAAAATTATATGCATTAGCGTGAATTAAATGCCCTTTATATTTTTTTAAATCAAACGTTCCAGTTTTTATTCTTTTTTTTATTTTTTTAATACATGACTTTCTTAATAGCATATAATCTTCGTGAATTACGTATCCACAAAAATTAACGCCAAATTTACTGGGATAATATCGCGTTTTAGGATTTAATTCTAATTTTAAATTGGTTGACAAAAAATTTTTTATTTCATATAAAACTCTTTTACATTCATCTTTTGATTTTAATAAAATACAAAAATCATCCATGTATCTTAAATAATATTTTATTCTTAATATATTTTTAATATATTGATCCAATTCATTTAAATATATGTTAGCAAAATATTGAGATGTATAATTACCAATAGGAATCGAGGTATCATCATTATTATCATAAATCAATATTTTAGTTAATCTTAATAATTTGTTGTCTTTAATATTTCTTTTTAAGATTTGATATAAAATTTCTTTATTAATGGAATAAAAATATTTTTTGATATCTGCTTTTATAACATAATAATTTTTTCCATATTTTTTTCTCATTTGTTTCATATATTTTTGAGTTGATTTTGCACACTTGTGAGTTCCTCTATTATCAATGCAAGCATAAGAATCTTTAATAAATCTCGGTATATAAAAAGGTTTGATAAATTCATAAACATACCACTGGTGGACTACTCTATCTTTAAATGGTAAAGATTTGATTACTCTTTCTTTAGGTTCATATATTTTAAATTCTCGATACTTTCCTAGATTGTATGTCTGGTTTTGTAAGTCGTGAAATATATTCATAATAGCAGTTTCCATATCTTGTTCAAAACGAAGCATTTCAACTTTGTTTCTTTTACCAGCAATAGCACGATAATGAGCATTTATTAAATTTTCAAACGTTAATTTTTTATCATAAACATTTCTTAAAGTTTTAGGCATTTTTTTATCCATCCATTCATTAAATTAGAAACATTAGTTATTTTTCTACTCCAAGCTGCATAATTTTTTCCATTTATATACTTAAACTTATATGATATTCTGACTAATACCTTAAGTGATTTTAACTTAGAGTCTAGTTTATTAAGGTATATCAATCGATTTTTAGGATTAAAATCTTTTTGAGCATCTATTAGACATTCTAATCCAGAAAATGAAATATTTTTAATATCAGATACCAATCCTAATTTTTCATGTTTAGGATATTTTTCAGTTATTTGATAAATATAAAATAGTAGATCTACATAAAATTGATATAATTTTAATTCTTCTAATTTATCATTCATAGTAAGCCTTTATTTTTAGTAAAATATCAATTGCATCCTTTTTAGATAATTTTTCGTAATCAGTGTTTAATAATAAATTTTTAATATAATCTTCTTCTAAATAATCAATAATCTTTACTTTTAAATTTAAATTATTAAAGACATTTTTATAAGCTTCTATTTTGTCGCAAGGGAATCCACATTTTTCATATTTATTAGAAAACTTAGTTTTTTTTAAAACCATATATTTATTAATATAATCAGCATCATCTCCTATAAATATATAAAATTTTCCCATTTTAAACAAAAGTAAGGTTTCCTTATCTTTCGCTTTTATTTTTTCATATACATCTACTATTTTTCCCATATGCATTATCCTCTCAAGAAATCATATTAACCAATGATTAATATGATTGAACATTTCTAAGCTTTCATGTAATTACTTGTTAAAAATGTTCTATTATGTTTTAACCTATATATTTAAATATAGATTGGAACTGAACTTCTATGAAAACAAAGTTTTTATAATCCGTAAATCACAAATATACTTTTGAAACTAAACGTTATCATAATAACATCAAGTGTTATCATTAATAACATTGTATAACTAGTTCAAACATTTCATAGTACTGCGCACAAACCACGCCGCGGGAGGAATTGTTAGTGTTAACTGCACCAGTGTTACGATTGAAGTTGAAGACCCCCGCATTGGCGCCATTACCGTAATTGCCTCCGCGTTTGAACCAAGAGTTAGTCGAATTCGGCAAGTTCGCGTCTTATAACAGTTCAGTCCCAGTCTTAATAATTAAGACCATAATTAAAAATTATGTTTGTTTTTTCGCCTTAAAGGCGAATCCCCCTGCCCCTGCACATAAAATTATAGTGATGTGCAGGGGCAAGTCTTCGATTTTAATTTATCTGTTATATTTAATTTTATCTG
>CALWAM010000019.1 GCA_944373135.1 uncultured Bacilli bacterium
AGAAATTCATCTCGTAAATATATTATATACCATTTTTTATAAAAAGAAAAGAGTATTGATCTTTGTCAACACTCTGAATAAGATATAATAATATCTTATTTTTAATTGCTAAATACAAAATCATTTAGTATGATAAAATTAAAGAAAAGAAGGAGTAAATTATGATACAAGTAAATCAAAATAAAATAAATAATTTTACAAAAGAAATAAGTTATATTAGAAACAATAAATATCAAGAAAATTTAAAAATTCTTATCAGCTTATTACCGGATTATTTTTTTGAAATACCTGCTTCATCTTCTGGTAAGTATCATCCTTTATTTGCTTTAGGCCCTCATGGTTTAGTAAGACATACCAAAGTTGCTGTAAAAATAGCGAAAGATTTATTAGATGATGATGCAATTAATAAAGCATATACTAATAATGAAAAAGACCTTATGCTAATAGCTTTAATACTCCATGACGGTTTAAAATCCGGTCTTCAAAAAAGTGAACATACTAGATTTGATCATCCAATATTAATTAGTAATTATATAAAAGAAAATAGTAGCGAACTAACTCTAAATGAAGAAGAAATTAATTTTATATGTGATGCGATTACTAGTCATATGGGGCCATGGAATATTAATATCCACGAAAATATTATTTTACCAATTCCTAAAACAAAATATCAAAGATTTGTCCATATGTGTGATTATTTAGCCAGTCGTAAATACCTTAATGTAAATTTTGATGAAAATAATAATATAAAAGAATAATTACTTGCTTATAGAACAAAAGTTTGCTAAAATGCTTACAGGAGCATTAATATGAAAATAATAAAATATACCAAATTAAAAAATAATCAATATAAAATATTATTAGACAATGACTTAGAAATAAAACTATACGACGAGATAATCTTAAAAGAAAACCTTTTAATTAATAAAGAGATATCTACAGAAAAATTAAATGAATTAATATCATTAAATGAATATTATTTAATTTATTATAAATCATTAAAATTAATTAACACTAAATTAAGAACTGAAAAAGAACTATTTAAAATATTATCAAAATATTCTGATTCTGATACTATTAAAAAATGTCTAGATAAATTAAAAAAAGAAGGCTATTTAAATGATGAAGTATATATAAATAGTTATATCCATGATCAAATATTATTATCTCTTAAAGGACCTTATAAAATTAAAAGAGAATTACTAAATCTTAATCTAGACGAAAATATTATTGATAAGTATTTAAGTAATTATGATAATCAATTTTATTTAGAAAGAATTGATAAATATATCAATAAAAGAATAAAGGTATTAAAAAACAAAAGCAATCAAAAAATTTTAACTAAATTAAAAGAAGAATTATTTAATTTAGGTTATCAAGAAGAACTAATAATTAAATCTTTAAATAATATAAATCTTCCTAATGACCTAGATAGATTAAAAAAAGACTGTGAAATACTGAAAAATAAATTAGCCAAAAAATATAGTAACGATAAACTTAATTATTATTTAATAAATAAATTATTACAAAAAGGCTATAGTTATGATGATATTAAAAATATAATATAAAAACTGATAACAGCAAATTTGTTATCAGTTATTTTTATTGTTCTGCATTTGTTTGAACAGCTAATAAAGCATTTTGAATATAATTAGCATATTGTGTATGAAGTTCTGTATCTATTATATCAACATCATATTTTTTTCTTAATTCTTGTAATGCCTTAATACTAGCATCAGCATTTTCAGATAAATATTCGTCACTTAAATCTTCTAGTATAGTATCTTTAACATCTTCTAAACTAGCTTTTTCTTTTGAATCAGCTCTTAGAATAATATGATATCCAATACTAGTTTTAACTACTTCACTAGATACTTCACCATTTTTTAGTTTATAGGCTTCATCTTCAACAGCTTGATAACTAGTACCTAATGTTCCTTTATTAATATAACCTAAACTACCACCATCATCTTTAGTAGATTCATCATCAGAATATTCTTTCGCTAATTCGCTAAACTTTTTAGTTAATTCTTCACCTTTAAGTCCATCTAATTCTTTTAATACCTTTTCTGCTTCTTCTAAAGCTTTTTTCTCAGCTTCTTTTTTTTCCTCATCAGTAGCATCACTAGCGGCATCACTAGTAAATAGAATATGACTTATTTTAACATCGCCAACAATTTCATCTTCATAATATTTTTCTATTTGTTTTTCCGTAATCTTATCCTTAGCATAATCTACAATTGCTTGATTTTGTAAATAATTTAATTCTAATGCTTCTTGATAAGCTTCTATACTAGAATAAGTTGTTTTACTTTGAATAGCACTAAGTAACTTACTTTCTCCACCATAACTAGCTTTTAATTGTTCAATTGTGCTTTCCGCACTTTCTTTAGCATCATCAAGACTATCTTTATATTCTATTTCTAGAATCTTTTGATCAATCAGACTAATAAGTACTTGTAAAGCATAAGAATCTTTCATTTCGGCATAAAGATCATCGACACTTATTTTATCTTTGCCATCATTATAAGTAACAATAGCTTCTTCACCATTTTCTAAAGTAGGAATAACTTTTTCCCCACAACCAGCTAATAACAACATACTAACCCCTAATATAAATATTTTTTTCTTCATCATGTTCCTCCTTTAACATTTTTAATTATAACAATAAAAAAATTAAAATACAAGGAAATTACTCACCCCCATCAAAAATAACCATACAATATTAATGAAAAGACAAATAAAGGAGGTCGTTTTTATGAATCATAACGGATGTGGATGCATGGGTCCTGCTATTATTTTAGTATTATTTATACTACTTATAATCATTGTAGGAGCATTCATTTAGTTTTTTCATCATAAAGGAGGTGTCCTAAGTGAGTTGTAATAGTAAATGCTCTAAAAAAGAAAATTGTAATACTTGTGGAAGTAATTTTATTATTTTAATACTATACATATTACTTGCTATAATATTTAGTAGTTTAATTTTCTATTAAAAGAGGTAAGCCTCTTTTTTTATTGACTATTTATTAAACTAATTATATATTAAAAATGAGGTGAATAACTATGAATATTATCTTAACTGGCGACCGACCAACTGGTAAATTACATATTGGTCATTATGTAGGCTCTCTACGTGAAAGATTAAATTTACAAAATCAAGGAGATTATGAGAAGATGTTTATTATGATTGCTGATACGCAAGCATTAACCGACAATTTTGATAATCCTACCAAAGTAAGAGAAAACGTTATAGAAGTTATGCTGGATTATTTATCTATTGGCCTAGATCCTAAAAAAGTAACTTTCTTTATTCAATCAAAAGTTAGTGCTCTTCCTGAACTAACTATGTATTATATGAACTTAGTAACTTTATCTCGTGTCTTACGTAATCCTACTATTAAATCAGAAATAAGTTTACGTGGTTATGACAAAGATAAAAGCGTTCCTTTTGGCTTTGTTAATTATCCTATTAGTCAAGCTGCCGATATTACGGCTTTTAAAGCAAATATTATCCCAGTCGGCGATGATCAATTACCAATGATAGAACAAACTAGAGAAATAGTTCGCTCATTTAATAATATCTATGGTGAAACATTAATTGAACCTAAAGCTCATCTATCTGATAATGAAGTATGTTATCGCTTGCCTGGTATTGATGGTAAAGCTAAAATGAGTAAATCTCTAAATAATTGTATTTATTTATCAGATACAGAAGAAGAATTAAAAAGAAAAGTTATGATGATGTATACTGATCCTACGCATTTAAAAGTAACTGATCCCGGCCATGTTGAAGGAAATATTGTATTTACATATCTTGATGCTTTCTGCTCTGATGAACATTTTAAAAAATATTATCAAGAATTTAATAATTTAAGTGAATTAAAAAAGCAATATGAAAAAGGTGGAATAGGCGATATGGCAATTAAGAAATTTCTATTCAATATCTTAAATGAATTGTTAACTCCAATTAGAGAAAGAAGAAAAAAATATCAACAAAATATTAAATATTTATTTGATATCCTTGAAAATGGCCAAAAAGAAGCTAATAAATATGCTAATGAAACCTTAAATAGCGTAAAAAACGCAATTGGAATAAATTATAATGAAGAATTTTTAAATCAACAAATAATTAAATATCAACAATAAACGTTAAAAAAGAGAAAACTCTCTTTTTTTTATTTTATAATTAAGTTATAATTATATATGGTGAAGTGTATGGCAAAAAAGAAAAAAAGTAAAGAAAGTGAAAATGGTGGTTTTCAATTTAGCGTTGAATTAACCGGATTATTATTAATATTAATTGGCATAATAGGCTTTGGCTTTGGCTTAGTAGGTGAGTTTATAAAAAAATTTGCCATGTTTTTAGTGGGAGAATGGTGGCCAATTATTTTAATATATGTAGTATTTTTAGGAATAACAATGATTATGAAAAGAAAACTTCCTAAGTTTTTTACTTCTAAACTAGTTGGATTTTATATAATAAGCATTGTTATATTAGTATTTTCACACTATACATTTATTAAAGAAAATAACACTATTAAAACTGTCTTAGACGCTACTAAAGATAATTATATGGGCAGAATTGATACAATCTCCCATACTGGTAGTTTATTAAGTAGTGGAAAATCAACTATTAGTATTGGCGGCGGTATAATTGGTGCTTTAATCGGTGGTGTTTGTAATCAATTATTTAGTTTTATTGGAACGATAATAGTTATGATTATAACTGGTATTTTTGGAATTATTATGTTATTTGATATAAACTTAACTGATTTGTTTATTAAAATTAAAAATATCTTCAAGAAAAAAGGCCAAGATGAAGAAGAAAGCGAAGATGAAGAAACCGTTAAAGATGATAAGATTGTCATTACAAGTGTTGAAGAATTAAAACCTCATCATGAAGAAAAAGAAGTTAATAAAGATATTAATTATCCAACTCCGGTTCCTCAAAATAATGAAACTAAAACAATTTATCATTTACCAAGCATTAATTTATTAGATGAACCTAAAAAGACAAATAAAGTTAATTCTAATGATTACGTTAAGTCTAATAAAAATATTTTAGAAAGAGTTTTAAATGATTTTGGAGTTAAAGGTTCAGTAGTGGAGATTCACATTGGTCCTGCTGTTACTCAATACGAAGTTCAAATTCCAACAGGAACTAAAGTTAGTAGAATTGTTAATTTAAATAAGGAAATCGCCTTAGCTATGGCTGCTACTGATGTTAGAATAGAAGCTCCAATACCTGGTAAAAGTACAGTAGGTATTGAAATTCCTAATCCAGTAATTAGCCCTGTTAAAATAAGAGAAATATTAGGACATATACCTAAATCTCAAGAAAATGCTAAATTATTAGTTAGCCTTGGTAAAGATATTATGGGAAGAGTTCAAACCGCTGATATATCAAAAATGCCTCACTTATTAGTTGCAGGTTCTACTGGTAGTGGTAAATCTGTTTGTATAAATTCTTTCATTGCTAGTATTTTAATGCGTTATCGTCCTGATGAGGTAAAATTAGTAATGGTTGATCCTAAAAAAGTAGAATTATCTAATTACAATGGTATTCCTCATTTACTATGTCCAGTTGTCACTGATCCTAAAAAAGCCTCTATCGCTTTACAAAGAATTGTTAGTGAAATGGAGCGAAGATATGATGAATTTAGTCGTACTGAAGTTAAAAATATCAGTGGCTATAATGAATTAATTGAAAAAAATAATCAAAAGAATCCTTCTGCACTTCAAACTAAAATGCCTTATATTATTGTTATAATCGATGAATTAGCTGATTTAATGCTAGTTGCTGCTAAGGAAGTAGAAGATTCGATAATGAGGATTACGCAAATGGCCAGAGCTGCCGGAATTCATCTTATTGTTGCCACTCAAAGACCAAGTACCGATGTAATTACAGGGGTAGTTAAAGCCAATATACCATCACGTATTTCCTTTGCTGTTGCTACAGGAATCGACTCACGTACAATTTTAGATCAAACTGGAGCTGAAAAATTACTAGGTAAAGGAGATATGCTATACTTGCCTATGGGAGAAAATTCTCCGATTCGTATTCAAGGATGTTTTATCTCTGATGATGAAATAAGAAGATTAATTGATTATGTATCTAAAGAGCAAAAGGCCGTTTATGATAATTCAATAACTGAAAATATTCCCAATAATGATTCTCATGGTAATCAAAAAGAAGTGGAAGAATATGATGATCCATTATATGATCAAATAGTTGAATTTGCTATATCTACCGGAAAAATTAGCGCATCTCTTATTCAAAGAAGATTCAGACTTGGCTATAACCGAGCTGCGCGTGTTGTTGATTTATTAGAAGAAAGAGGCATTATAGGACCAGCTAATGGCTCTAAACCTCGTGATGTCCTAGTAAAATTAGATAATAAAAATAATGATGATTAAAGTGATTTTTATCACTTTTTTAAATTTGCTAAAATTTAAAAAATAGTTTATAATTTGATTACGGAAGTGATAATAAAATGAAAATAGAAAGTGTCTCGCTTGCCGCTTTAGCAGTAAGACAAAGTCAATATCCTGAAGATAAATTACCAGAATTTTTGCTGGTAGGTAGAAGTAATGTTGGTAAAAGTAGTTTTATAAACAGTATTATAAATCGTAAGAATTTTGCACATACTAGTTCTAAGCCAGGAAAAACTCAAACATTAAATTTTTATTTAGTAAACGAGAAATTTCATTTAGTAGATGTCCCTGGTTATGGATATGCTAGTGTTAATAAAGTGCAACAAAAGAAATTTGGCTTAATGATTGAAGAATACATTGCTAGTCGAAAAAATTTAAAACGTGTCTTTCTACTTATTGATTACCGTCATAAGCCAATGGAAGATGATATTATAATGTTTAATTTTTTAAAATATTATAAAATCCCTGTTACTATTATAGCTACTAAAGTAGATAAATTATCTAATAATCAAATCCCTAAACAAGAAAAATTATATGAATCAGCTTTTAAATTAGAAGCAATCGATTCATTTATCGCTTTTTCTTCAATAACTAAAAAAGGTCGAGAAGAAGTTTATAAATTAATATCATACGATATTTTATAAAGGAGTCAATATGAATAAAAGAGGTTTTACATTAACGGAATTAATCGTTGTTATAATAATCCTAGGTATTTTAACTACAATTGCAGTCCCTAGTGTTATATCTATTTCTCAAAAAATAAAAGGTGATATGTTTTGTAGTAAAGTTGAAAACATTATTAGTGCCGCTAAATTATATGGTGATGACAAATTTAATAATATTATTGAATTAAGTGATACAGGCTTAACTATTGATAATTTAAAAGATGCTTTAAAAAATAAAAATGAATCTACTTTAAGTAATTATGAAACTAATAAATATATTATTTATACCAATGTATTAGAATTAGTTCAAAATAATAAAATTTCTAAAGACAATGACAATCCTCCATATGTTATCGATCCTCGTGATGACAGTGATATAACTAATAAAAAAGTTGTTATATATAAAAAAAATAATCGGATTTATGCCCTTTATGAATTAAGTACAGAAGAAGAACAATTATGTAGTTAAACTCAATAATGAGTTTTTTCTTTTGTCTAATTTAAATATCTTTGCTATAATTAATTAAGGTGATAGTATGGCATCAGCAATAATGCATATTTGTGTAGCTAAAGAAATTAATAAAATACTTAATCTAAATGAACAAGACTTTTTTATAGGAAGTATTGCTCCTGATTTAGGAAAGTTAATAAATGAAAATAAAAACAAAACTCATTTTATAGATTCTAAGAATGAATTTGATCAGCCGAATATTGAGGCCTTTTTAAAAAAATATTCAATAGATAAAAATAATTCTTATGATATGGGATATTTAGTTCATTTATTAACTGATAAATATTATTTTAGAGATTATATTCCTATATATATAAATAATTACATAAAAAAATATAATATTCAAAATTTAACATATACTGATTTAAAAAATATAATTTATAATGATTATACTAGAATTAATACTAATTTAGTTAATCATTATGAATTGAATTTATATTTTATATATAATGAAATTACTTATCCATCTTCCCAAATAGAAGAAATTCCTACTGATAAATTATATATTTTAATTAATAGTATAAGTAATATCTTATTAAATAGTTATACTTTAAAACCGGTTATTTTAGAAGAAAATGAAATATATAAATTTATAGAAAATGTATCAAAGGCAATTATTCAAGATTTAAAAAATATGGAGTTAATAAATGAAGAAAAATAAATTGAATCCCATTTCTATATATTTAATTATATCAATAAGCATCATAAGTATATTAATAATTAGTTATGTTTATATAATAAAAAAATTACCTATTGAATACGTAGGAGTATTGGCGATTTTATTGGTTATTAATATAATATTTTTATTTCGCTTAAATATTGGTAAAAATAAAGTGTTAGGAATATTTATTTCTTTTATATTTTTAATAATTTATATATTAACTACTATCTATCTAGTCAGAAATGGTTTATAATTAAATATAATAATATAGAAGGGAATGATACTATGATCAAGAAAAAATACAAAGTATGTCTTTTATCTCTCGTCATATTAATTATTCTTTTTATTAGCATAACTTTTAGTTATGGTATATGGTTAAGTAATAAAAGTGATGATAATTTATTATCATATAATGATTGTATAGATATTATTTATTCTAATCAAGATTATATCACTATGGATAATCCCTTATCCATAAGTGATGATGACGGTTATGGAACAACACCTTATCCATTTGTAATATCAAATAATTGTAGTACAAATAAAGAAATAGAATTAAGATTAGATATACTAAATAATAACTCAATAGAACTTAATAAAATAAAAGTTTATGTTAATGGAGATATTGAATTAAAACCTGTTATACTAGATACTTTAGTAAGCAGCAAAGTTAATGATCCTGATAGTACTGAAAATAAACTCTTGATAAGATTTAATATAAATAGTAATGAAACTATTAGAGGTAATATTAGAGTATGGTTAGATAAAAATAGTACTTTATCCCCTAATAAAAATATATTTAGTAGTAAAATGTATTTTACTAGTGAAGAAACCATTATTAAACCTAAGTTTAAAGAAATATTACTTAGTAAAGAAGGATTAGAAAATATTAATAATAAAATAAGTCCCGATTATAGTTCTATTGCTAATACTTATGAAGGACTATATGCATCTATAGATGAAGAAGGAACTAGTTATTTCTTTCGCGGAGATATAAATGATAATTATGTTTATTTTGCTGATTTATTATGGCGAATAATAAGAATTAATGGTAATGGTTCTATTAGAATAATCTTAAATGATAGTGATCTTATTGGAAACTATAATTTAAATAAAAATAATGAAAAATATGTTGGATATACTTATGAAGATAATGGAAGCACAGTTAATAGCAATATCAAAACTTTACTTGATAATTGGTATGAGGAAAATATAAAAAATAAAGGATATGATAAATATCTTGTCAATGAATATTTTTGCAATGATACTAGTTATACTAAAGTTAATAATAGTATTAATTTTAAAGAATATGATAAATTATTTATTTCTGATCAACCTAGTTTAAAATGCAATACTAGTGATAAAACTTATGGTGGAGTATATAAAGAGAAAGTAGGATTAATAACTTCATCAGAAGCCGTAATGGCAGGAGCTACTCTTAATGTTAGTAATAGTAATTATTATCTTTATAATAATAAAACTTTCTATACTATGAGTCCAATAGATTTTTCTAATAATACTGCTTATGTAGGAGTTATTACTAAAAATGGAGCTTTTTATAACGTACCAGCTAGTAATGAAGAATATATAAGACCAGTGATTAATTTAAGTAATATAACTACAGTAACCGGAACCGGTACTATAAATGATCCATATTTAATAGATAATATAGATTAAGGAGTAACAATAAGTTATTCTTTTTAATTTAATTTCTTTTTAATTATTATAGAAGGAATAACGCTTAAAATGAAAGCTATTAATGAAGTAATACTCATATTAAAGTTATAATCTACTTTAGGAACTATTACTACAATACTCATAATTGTCATCCCTATTAAAATAGATATAGTTACTTTATGTAATTTATTTAATAAAAATAAAGATATCTTAGAACCTAGTAATACTCCTAATCCATCTCCTATAAAATAAAATAAAAGTGGTATAAAATTCATAAAACTTATATTAGCTAAATAACTTTTATACAAATAATAAGGTCCTAAAATCATCATGATTAAAGATCCACTAATACCTGGTAAAATAGTAAAAAAGCCATCTATCATTCCATATATTGCAAATAATATTAAAAAGGTAATAGTTAATTTAGGAAATGTTGTAATAACAATATCTGTAGTAGGAGTAAACATAGTTACTAATTGAATAATAAAAGCCCCTATTAAAATAAATGGAAAAGAAAAATACTTGTATTCTTTATGAATAACGGTTGGTAAAGAAAATATCAATAAACCAATAAAGAAATATATTGTTTGAGTAGGTATATATATAAATAATTGTTCAATAATTTTAGCGACACATAATACCCCAATAATAACGCCCGATAATAGTTTTAAAATAACTTTTGAATTTAAATTTGATATACCCTTTAATATATCTTCATATTTACTACTTAACATAATAATAGTCCCACCACTAATACCTGGTATTAAACTCACAATTCCTACTAATAATCCAGTAAAAAACATAAGATATCACCTAATTAAATATATTGAATAAGGTTTTACAATATGCTATATTATTATTAGGAGGTAAAATATGGATCTATGGTTAATAATCGTCATTGTTATTATTGTTTTATTAGTTATTTATATTGTTTCTACCTATAATAAATTAATATCTCTAAGAAATATGGTTGATGATCAATGGAGCCAAATTGATATTCAATTAAAAAGAAGATTCGATTTAATTCCTAATGTTGTAGAAACAGTAAAAGGTTATGCTAAACATGAAAAAGAAACCTTAGAAAATGTTATCAAAGCTCGTAATTCTTTTACTACATCTCAAAGTAAAGAAGATGAAATAAATGCTAATAATGAGTTAACTAATGCTATTTCTAAGTTGTTTGCTTTAGCTGAAAATTATCCTGATTTAAAAGCTAATCAAAACTTTATTGATTTACAAAATCAATTAAAAGAAACTGAAGACAAAATAAGTTATGCACGTCAATTTTATAATGATACCGCATTAAAATATAATAACAAAATAATGATGATACCAAGTAATATTATTGCTGGCTTATTCGGCTTTAAAAAAGCTCCATTCTTCTTAGCTAGTGATAAAGAAAAAGAAAATGTTAAAGTTTCTTTCTAGAATTAGATAATCTCTAATTCTTTTTTTTATTTTTATATGGTAAAATAATAAATAAGGTGATAATAATGAAAAAGCTAAAATTTATATTTATTAGTTTATTCTTTTTATTAATATTTAGTAAAAACGTTCTGGCAGATAGTATAAATAATATTCTTATGGATATTTATATTGATAAAAACGGAAATGCTCATGTGACTGAATTATGGGATGTTAATGTAAGTAGTAATACCGAAGTTTATAAACCATATGGCAATATAGGTAATTCTAAATTTTTAAATTTTACCGTCAGTTTAAATAATGAAAAATTTACTTATGTTCCGTCATGGGATGTGTCAGGTACTTTTACAGAAAAGCAATATAAGAATGGTATCAATTATACTAAAGATGGCTTGGAATTATGTTGGGGCATAACTAAATACGGTCATAATATTTATACCTTAACTTATGATATAACCAATTTTATTACTAAATTAGATGATGCTGACATGCTGTACTGGACTTTGATTCCTAGCAATTTATCAAATAAACCTCAAAATATTAACATCAAAATATATGGAGATGAATCTTTTGAAGATAATTTAGAAGTATGGGGCTATGGTAATTATGGTGGAACAGCATATGTTTACGATGGCGTTATCGAAATGAATTCAGAGGGTGCTTTAGATTCTGATGAATACATGACAATCCTCGTAAAATTCCCTAAAGATTACTTTAATACTAATAATATAATCGATAAAGATTTTCAATATTACTTTGATATGGCCGAAGATGGAGCCAAACATTACAATAAAATATTGAATTCTATTATAAATTTTATTTTATCAAATATTATTACTATATTTATAATTTTTACTATTATATATGGTATTGTAAAAGCTAATCAAGGAATCTTAGTTAAAAACAAAAATGAAAAGAAAATACCTAAAGATGTAAATTATTTTCGTGACATTCCTTGTCAAAACGATATCTTTATGACTTATTTTATTGCTACAGAATATAAATTAATAAAAAATAATACTGATTTATTTGGTGCTATAATTTTAAATTGGTATAAAAACAAAGTAATTAGTATTATCCCAAAAGGACAATCTTATACAGTAAGTAACAAAGCTAAAACTGCTAAATCTAATGTTATTGTTTTAAAAAATATTAATGAAGTAGAAAATATTCTAAATAATAAAGAAAAAGAATTATATAAATAGATAATTGCTGATAGTAAGGATAATTACTTAGAAGAAAATGAATTTAGTAATTGGTGTAAAAAAAATTATAATAAAATCAATAAATGGTTTAAAGAAATAATTGAAGAAGAAAAAAACAAATTAGTTGATAAAGGATATATTGAAAAAACTACTTCAGGAAAAGTGATAAAAAATATCAAATATGTTGCTAAAACAAATTTATTTGAAGAAGCCAAGAAACTAGCTGGTTTAAAAAGATTTCTTAAAGATTTTAGTAATATAAAAGATCGTCAATTAATTGAAGTGAATCTCTGGGAATATTACTTAATATATGCTCAAATATTTGGTATTGCAAAAGAAGTAGCTAAGGATTTAAAACGCTTATATCCTGAGGTAATAAGCGATGAAGTTTATAACGATTATGTTTTTGTTACCACTTTTTCCGCTATTAATATGCGAACTTACCGTAGCTCATATGATAGAGCTCATAGTTATAATTCCGGCGGTGGCGGATTTTCATCCGGCGGTGGCGGCGGCGGATCATTTGG
>CALWAM010000020.1 GCA_944373135.1 uncultured Bacilli bacterium
CATATCGATAAAGCTCCAGAAGAAAGAGAAAGAGGTATTACAATTAATACATCTCACGTAGAGTATGAAACTGAAAAACGTCATTATGCTCACGTTGACTGTCCAGGACATGCCGATTATGTTAAAAACATGATTACAGGTGCTGCTCAAATGGATGGTGCTATTCTTGTAGTTAGTGCTGCAGATGGCCCAATGCCTCAAACAAGAGAACATATTCTACTTGCTCGTCAAGTTGGTGTTCCTAAAATTATTGTTTACATGAACAAATGTGATCAAGTTAATGATCCAGAATTATTAGACTTGGTTGAAATGGAAATTAGAGAGTTATTAGGAGAATATGGTTTTGATACTGAATGTCCAATTATTAGAGGTTCTGCTCTAAAAGCTCTTGAAGGTGATGAAGCTGCTGCTCAATCTATTCGTGATTTAATGGCTGCTTGTGATTCATATTTCGATGTTCCTGTAAGAGATACTGATAAACCATTCTTAATGAGCATTGAAGATGTTTTCACTATTTCTGGACGTGGAACAGTTGTTACTGGTCGTGTTGAACGTGGAGAATTAAAACTAAATGATGAAGTTGAAATTGTTGGTTTAAGAGATACTAAAAAAACTGTCGTTACTGGTATTGAAATGTTTAGAAAATCTCTAGATTCTGCTATTGCAGGAGATAATGCTGGTGTATTATTACGTGGTATTTCTCGTGATGAAGTAGAACGTGGACAAGTATTAGCTAAACCAGGAAGTGTTACTCCTCATCATAAGTTTAAAGGTAGTGTTTATGTATTAACTAAAGAAGAAGGCGGACGTCATACTCCATTCTTCTCAAATTACAGACCTCAATTCTATTTCAGAACTACTGATGTTACTGGTGTTATTGAATTACCTGCAGGTGTAGAAATGGTTATGCCTGGCGATAATGTTGATATGACAGTTGAATTAATTGCTCCAGTTGCTCTAGAAAAAGGTACTAAGTTCTCTATCCGTGAAGGTGGACGTACTGTTGGTGCTGGTGTAGTATCAGAAATTATTGAGTAATAAACATATACATTATACAGACTTTCATAAGTCTGTTTTTTGTTGCTGGGAATGTTTAAATGTGATAAGATTTATATGGTGATAATATGGCTAAAAGGAAGGTTAAACGTAAAAAGTTGAAAAATAGAGTAAAAATCTTAATTTTCTTTATAATTGTTGTAATCACCTTTATTATATTCTTTAAATGGATTGATATTAATCTTAACAGTAATTTAAATGTAGGCGATGACGAAGTATTTAATGAAATAGATGTAAAAGAATGCATGATTGATAATTATAATACAGTTATTAATGATGCTGAAATAATGAATAAAGAGAATGAACTTACAACTTATTTTAGTAGCAATTATAATATGAGCTTATATTATAAGGATATTAATTTAGGGTATAATTATATATATAATAGTGATCAGCAATATTATGCGGCTTCGACAATTAAAATGTTAGATGCAATTTATATTTATGATAAAGCCATAAATGGTGATTTAAATTTAGAGGATACGGTCACTTATGAAAGGAAGCATCACTTGGGGGTATCTTTTGAAATGCAAAATTATAATTATGGTGATAAAGTTTCTTTAAGAAATTTAGTCAATTATGCAGTATCAGTAAGTGATAATACTGCACATAAAATGTTAATAGACTACATTGGGAAATTGAATCTTAGGAGTTATGGTTTAAATTTAGGGGCTAAATTAACATTATTAGGAGATGATTTTGGTACAATCGATGTTAATGATTCAATGGTCTATCTTGATAAACTGTATGAGTTAATTTCTTTAGATAATGATTTGGCTAGGGAATTGGCAGGATACTTTATTAATAGTGATCAAAATTATTTAACGATAAATGGTTTTAAGGCGTTACAAAAATATGGGGAATATGATTTCTATTATCATAGTAATGGTATAGTTTTGACTGATAATCCATATGAAATAAGTATTTTAACGTTACATGGAAAAGATAATTTTGAAAAGGTCATAAAAGACATTAATGCTAAAGTATTTGAATTACATGAATTGTTTTATAAAAAAATGAATGATTTATGTTATAATTAAATATAGATAGGATGATTTATTTATGAAAGAATTATTGAAACATTTTAATTATTTATTAATAGGTGAAATTTTCTTGGATGTATTATTATGTCTATTTAGCTTATTTCTGTTGATAAATCCTCAGATGTCAACAATCTTAGCATGTCAATGTTTAAGTATTTTGATTATCGTTAATAGCCTTTTTTGTATATTTAAATATTTGTTTGAAAATAGAATAAGTTTTTATAAATATGATATAATTTATAGCCTATTAGGTTTATTACTTGGTTTATTTGTATTAGCAAAACCAGATTTATTCTATTCGTTATTGATTTATTCTTTTGGAATATGGCTATTTATTTTAGGAACAGGAAAGTTATTAGTTAGTTTAATGTTAAAAAAATATAATGATGATAGTTTTGTGTTCTCTTTGGCAATAAGTTTAATTATTATTTTATTGGCGATACTAGTAGTATTAAACCCATTTGCAAGTAAAATAGCTTTTACAGCATTTACTGGGGTGATTTTATTCTTTTATTCTAGTATTAATATACTACATATGGTTTTGTTTTTAAGACATAGTAAAAAAATAATAAAATATTTTAAATAATAGTAAAAGGTGGTTGGTAGTTATGATTATTAAAAATATAGTTTGTAGAGAAGTTGTTGATGATGATGGTAAAATTGATTTCGAAGTTGAGATTGTTTTGGAAAATGGTAATAGTGCCAGAACTATTTGTACTGACTTAAATGATAACATTACAAAAATAGAGCAAGAATTAGATATAATTAAGCAAAAACTAATAGGAATTAAAATAAGTCAGGGAGCAGTTGATAGTATATTAATTAATTTAATTAATGAATATCCTGAGAAAAAATTTGATAATAGTTTAATGGGGGCCATTTCACTGACGGCTTTAAAAGTTATTGCTGGTTCTGCTAATAAAGGAATATATAGTTATGTTGCTGGTGAAGAAATAATGCTTCCATTTATCATGATGAATTTTATCGATGGAGGTGTTAAAGCTAATAATAAATTAACTATAAATGAATTATTATTAATTCCTATTATTAAAGGAATTAAAGAAAAAGTTAAAATGTTAGTCAATATTAACGAAAAATTAAGAAATTTATTAAAAGAATCCGGGTATTCAGTTTCTTTAAGTGTAGATGGTGGCTATATTCCAGAATTACCTAATAATGAAGCGGCTTTAAAAGTTTTGATGAAAGCAATAATACAAAGTGGTTATAGGCCTGGCATAGATGTTTCTATTGCTCTAAATGTGAAGGCTAAAGATTTTTACAAAAAAGATAATAATAGATATGTAATTGATAATAATGAATTAAGTGCTGATGAATTATGTAAGTATTATATATATCTGATAAATAAGTATCCAATATTATCAATAATAGATCCATTTGTACAAGATGATGAAGAAAGTTTTAAAGTTTTACTTAAATTAATTGGTGAAAAAATTATGGTTGTAAATAGTCAATTTAATTTTGTTACATTGAATCAAGATATAAAAGTAAGTGATGCTATTTTTATTAAGGCAAATAATTTAGTTTCTCATATTGTAAGATCTATTAATCTAGCTAAAAAGAATAATTTAAGTATCATAGTTGATTCTAATAATGATGAATTAATGGCTGATTTAGTTGTAGGATTGTGTTGTCCATATATTAAGATTAAATCTTTACCTAGTGGTAAGGGGATGAGTATCTGTAATAGATTAATAAGAATTGAAGAAGAATTATTAAAAAGATAGCTTGATATTTACAATCTTTTAGTGTATATTAGTAGAAGGAAAGAGGTATTGTAATGGAAATAGCTTTATTAATTATATCAATCTTATTAATTGTTATAGTACTTTTACAAAGTAACAAGGCTAGCGATGCTGGGCAAATAATTACTGGTGGAAATGAAGCGTTATTTCAAAACCAAAAAGAAAGAGGTTTTGAATTATTGATTAGTCGATTGACTTTTATTTTAGGAGTATTATTCTTTGTTATATCATTTATTTTGTTTGTAAAATAGTTCTTTTATAAGAACTTTTTTTTGTGGTATACTTTAAATAGGTGAGTATAATGAATAATAAAGGTTTCACTATGATTGAATTGTTAATAATTATTGGTTTATTAGGTATTGTTTCTATAATGATGGCGATAAATATGAGTGGAATTTTAGGTTCAGAAAAAGAAGATGAGTATGAAAATTTTAAACAAGCTATCGAATCTGCGGCATGCACTTATATAGATAAACAAGCTAATGTAGATTTAAGAAATCAATTTAAAAATAGTGGTGGAGGAAATATTTTTGTTAGTGATTTAATTGAGGATGGATTATTAGACGAGGAAATGATAGATGCCTCAACTAATAAAACTATTTTAGAAGAACAAAATCAAATATATGTATTTATTAATTGGGTCGATATGGTAAAAACTTGTACTTTTAAAAGAAATTAATTTTAAGGAGGATTTTAATGAAAGATAGAATAATAGATGTTTTAAATGATAAATATGAAGCGATTGATATCATGCAAATTAATGATTTATTAGGTTTAAAAACTGCTGATGAATTAAGTGAATTACAGATAGCTCTTGATTCTTTAGTGAATGATTATCAAATATATTTGACTAAAAAAAATAAATATATTTTGCTTAAAAATTGTAAATCGTTAAAAATCGGTACTTTAAGCGTCAATAAAAAAGGATTTGGTTTTGTTATATTACCTAAAGAAGAAGATATATACATCAGTAACGAAAATTTAAATGGTGCAGTTAATGAGGATGTTGTTTTATGCGAAATAATTGGTAAAGGAATTAAAAATGAAGGAAGAATTGTTAGAATTTTAAAAAGAAATTTAGATAATATGGTTGGTGAGATAATAGAGAAACATAATAAATTATATTTAAAGTTAGATGATGATAAAAAAAATATTGAAATAAGTTTAACTAAAGATAGTCTTAAAGATTGTGTTCCTGGTCATAAAGTGTTAGTTAAAGTAATTAAGAAAGTTAATAATCATCATTATATTGGTGAAGTAGTTAAAATAATAGGTCATAAAGATGACCCAGGTGTCGATATTTTAAGTATTGCTTATAAATATAATATTAATAATGAATTTAATGAGCAAGTTATTAAAGAAGTAGAAAATATTCCTAATGAAGTGCGTGATATAGATTTAGTAGGAAGACGTGATTTAACTAATAAATGTATATTTACGATTGATGGTTCTGATACGAAGGATATTGATGATGCTATTAGTTTAGAATTAACTAGCGATGGATTATACAGATTAGGGGTTCATATTGCTGATGTTAGTTATTATGTTAAAGAAAATACAGCCTTAGGTGATGAAGCTTTTTTAAGAGGAACTAGTAATTATTTGGCAGATACTGTCATTCCTATGTTACCACATAAGCTATCAAATGGAATATGCTCTTTAAATGAAAATGTAATTAGGTTGACTATATCTTGTGTAATGGATATTAATGAAAAAGGTAAGGTAGTTAGAAATGAAATATTCCCTAGTTTTATTAAAAGCAAAAAGAAAATGACTTATGATAAAGTAAACGATATTCTTATGAGAAATATAGTTGATTCGGAGTATATTAATTTTAAAGATACCTTAATTTTAATGAATAAGTTAGCACATATATTAAGAAAAGAAAAAATTAATAGGGGATATATTGATTTTGGAACGGAAGAAGCTAAAATAGTTCAAGATAGTAATGGCAAAGCTATTGATGTAGTTAAAAGAATTAGAGAAGATGGAGAAAAGTTAATTGAAGATTTTATGATTGCTGCCAATGAATGTGTTGCTAGTTATATATATAATATGGATTTACCTTTTATATCTTTTATATATAGAGTACATGATAAACCTAAAGCAGATAAAATTGAAGATTTTATGAATTTAGTGAATATTTTAGGTTATAGTGTTAAAGGAAAAATAGATAATTTAAGTCCATATAATATGCAAAATATTTTATCTCAGTTGAAGGATAAAAAAGAGTATCAGATACTGGCTGATTTAATGTTAAGAAGTATGGCTAAAGCTGTATATAGTGTTGATAATATTGGACATTTTGGATTGGGTAGTAAGGCATATACACATTTTACTTCGCCTATTAGAAGATTCCCTGATTTGACTGTGCATAGATTACTTAGAAAGTACTTGTTTTTAGGTGAAATAGATAATCAAGAATTAAAGGATTTAAAGAATAAGTTAATATTAGATGCCAGTCATTCTAGTGAAAGAGAACAAGCTAGTGTTGATGCTGAAAGAGATGTTTTTGATATGAAAGTTGCTGAATATATGCTTAATCATATTGGAGAAGAATATGACGGCATTATTGACTCAGTAACATCTTATGGGTTTTATGTAGAACTCGATAATATGGTGGAAGGTTTGGTTCATGTAAGTACCTTAAAAGGTGATTATTATAATTATGTTCCAGAATTATTAGCTATGATAGGAAAGAGTACTAAAAAAACTTATCGAATTGGTGATAAAGTGAGAGTAAAATGTACTGGAGCAAATAAAGAGCAAGCAACTGTTGATTTTGAAATAGTATTGGGTGATAAAGATGGAAATAAAAAATAAAAAAGCATATTATGATTATTATGTATTAAAAGAATTAGAAGCCGGTATAGTATTAAAAGGTACTGAGATTAAATCATTACGAAGGGGAAGCGGTGATATAAAAGATTGTTTTGCAATAGTTAAGAATGGCGAAATATATCTAATTAATATGTATATTCCTAAGTATGAAGAGGGTAATAGGTTTAATCATGATGAACGTAGAAGTCGAAAATTATTATTACATAAAGAAGAAATAAGAAAAATAAAAAAAGAGTTAGAAAATGACGGCTATAATTTGATACCGCTCAAAGTTTATTTTAAAAAGCAATATGTAAAAATACTATTGGGTATCTGTAAAGGTAAAAAATTATATGATAAAAGAGAATCTATTAAAGAAAGAGATTTAGCAAGGATGAATAAAAAAGGTTTAGCTTAATCTTTTTTTTATATATTTTATATGTTATAATTCTTTTGTAAGGTAGGTTTTATTATGTTGAAATTAAATAAATCAAAAAAGATAATATTAGGATTAGGGGCAGTGGTAGTTGCTGCTGGTATTGGAATAGGAGGATATGCTTTATTTAAAGATCAGCCAACTGTAAGTGATAAAAAGGAAGAAAATAAAGAAGAAGTCTTAGAAAAAAATATTGAAATAGTTGATGTTAATTCTAAATCTCGGCCTTTTGCGATTATGATAAATAATCATGCAACAGCGAGAAAATATCATACAGGATTACAAGATGCTTATATTATATATGAAATGATTGTAGAAGGAGGAATAACAAGATATTTAGCTTTATATAAGGATCAAGATACTGAAAAAATAGGTAGTGTGAGAAGCGCTAGACATTATTATTTGGATTATGCATTAGAAAATGATGCTTACTATGTACATTGGGGATGGAGTCCGCAAGCTGAAAGTGATATTAAGACTTTAGGTATAAATAATGTTAATGGTCTATATAGTAGTGCTTTTTATCGAGATAAAACTTTAAATGTGGCTTTAGAACATACTGGCTATACATCTATGGAATTATTAAAGAATGCTGTAAAAAAATATAGGAGTGAGACTAATAAAGATTTATTATTAAATTATAGTGCAGATGATATTGACCTTAGTAACGAAGGAGATGCAATAGATGCTAATACTGTTATTATCAAATACTCTAATTCTGTTGTAGATAAATACGTATATGATGCAGAGAATAAAGTTTATAAAAGATATGTCAATAATGTAGAACATAAAGATTACCAAACTGGAAAGATTTACACTTTTAAAAATATAATTACTTATCAAGTTTCTAATCATCTAATTAGTGGCGATAATAAAGGTCGCCAAGAATTCGATAATATAGGTAGTGGTGAAGGATATTATATTACTAATGGTAAAGCTATCAAAATAACATGGAGTAAAGATAGCAGAAGTGAACAAACGGTATATAAATATTTAAATGGCGAAGAAATTGTGGTTAGTGATGGTAATACCTTTATTCAAATTCAACCTACAGGGCAAACTTTAACTATTGAATAGGAGATATTATGATAGAATTTTTAGATATTATGGCTGATTTATACTGGGTTTTTATCTTAATTACTGTTTTAGTTCTATTGGCTTTAATTGGTTATAATTCCGTAAAAAAGACAGATTTTGTAGTTAAAACTGAATATCGAAGCAATAAGGAAATTGAAAATCACGATAATAATAAATCTGAAAATGATGTTTATAAAACAGATGTATTAGATATGCCATCAAGTAAACCAATTGATAAATTATAAAGTGGTAAAAAGAAATTATTTTTGATATAATTGAGGAATAAAGGAGGGCTTTAAATGACTTTAGCGTCAATTTGGGCGATTTGTACAAAAGTAATTGATATAGCTTTTGTATGGTTAATATTTTATTATATTTTAAAAAATATAAAAAATAATGTAAAAATGGTTTTAATTTTGAAAGGTATTATTTTATTATTTGCTATAAAAATAATTAGTACTTTATTAAATTTATATACAATTGGACTTATTCTAGAGTATGTTTTGGAATGGGGACCTCTTGCTATTATAGTAATCTTTCAACCTGAAATTAGAAATGTCTTAGAATCCATTGGTAGAACACAATTATTAGGGCGGCATAAAATTTTAACAGTTGATGAAAGAGAAAAAGTTGTATATGAAATAATGGATGCAGTTGAATATTTAAAAAAGAATAGAATTGGGGCTTTGATAGTTATTGAAAGAAATATGTCTTTACAAGAATATATTGAACCAGCGACAAAGGTATATGCGGATTTAACTAGCCCTTTATTAGGTACTATATTTTTCCCTAATAGTCCTCTTCATGATGGTGGGGTTATTATTCAGGGAGATCGACTTACATGTGCTGGAGCAGTATTTAAAACTAGCATGAATCCTTCTTTAAGCAAGAGATTGGGGACAAGGCATAGAGCTGCATTAGGAATTGCTGAGGAAACAGATGCTCTTGCTTTAGTAGTAAGTGAAGAAACTGGGCGCCTTAGTATAGCTTCTGAAGGTGAATTACATTATAATTTAACTTTAGATGAATTTAGAATGATGCTTGTTGAAGAATTAAAACCAAAGGCAGAAATTTTCTATAATGCTGATGAGGAAGGAACTAGTGATAAAAATGAATAAGATAATTGATGCTTGTGTTAAATTTTTCAAAGGTTTTTACTTTTTAATTGATAGGTATATAGTAACGCCTATAAGTAAACTAGTTTATTTAATTGGTAAAAAAATCGGAAAAAATGGGGGAAAGCTAGAAAAATTATTAAATCGTCCTAGTGTCCTTTTATATTTTTCCTTAGCATTAGCAGTAATAGCTTTCTTTTTGGTGGATAGTAAAGTTATTTCGTTAGTAGAAACGGAAGCAGAAATTTTAGTAAATAAAGATGTTGTAATAGAATATAATAAGGAAGCTTATGTGGTGGAAGGAGCACCAGAACTAGTTGATATAACTTTGATTGGTAGAAAAAGCGATTTATATCTAGCTAAACAACTAGGGGAACATGAAGTAGTATTAGATTTAACTGATTATACACCAAGAGAAGAACCATATAAGGTGAAACTTACATATAATCAAACAATAGATAATTTAAGCTATAAATTGGATCCAACTTATGTATATGTCACAATTAGTAAAAAAGTTTCTAGTTTAAAAACTATTACTTACGATTTACTTAATCAAGATGAATTAGATGGAACTTTAAGTGTTAAAGATGTTAGTTTAGATAAAACTGAGGTTGTAGTAAAAGGTAGTGAAGAAACTTTAAACAGGATAGCAACAGTTAAAGCATTGATAGATTTGAGTAATGATAAATTTACTGATAGTGGTACTTATACTCTAGATAATGTTCCTATAGTTGCTTATGATGAAGAAGGAAAAATTTTAGATAATGTTGAAATAGTACCAGTTACAGTATCAGCAACAATAGAATTAAGTAGCTATAGTGTTGAGGTACCAATTAAAATCCTAACTGTTGGTGATTTAGTAGCTGGTAAAGCCATATCTAAAATAACAATAAATGGTGAAACTGATTATCGAGTTACAATTTATGGCGATCAAAGTGATTTAGAGTCAATTACTAGTGTTCCTGTTACTATTGATGTGACTGGTCAAGGAAATAATGGTAATAAAACTTATAATGTTATGATTAGTAAACCAAGTGGAGTTAGATATATTAGTGATAAGTCTGCAACTGTCAAGGTTGAATTTGGAGAAGCTGTTCAAAAGACAATAGAGGATGTTCAAATACAATTTAGAAATGTTCCCTCTGGATTAACAGTTAATGCCCAAAGTACGGAAGATAAGTATGTGGATGTTCAGGTAATAGGTGTAGAATCGGTAATAGATAAATTATCTGAAGATAATTTATATGTATATATTGATTTAAATGGATATACGGCTGGTAACCATAATAACGTAAAAGTCTATGTTGAGGGTGATGATCCTAAAGTAACTTATCTTGTTAATTCAACCGTTAATATTACGATAACTAAAAATTAAAAAGAGCCTTTAGGCTCTTTATTTGTCTTCTTGATATAATCTGGTAAATAATAAACCTAAATTTATCAAACCACATATACCAACAATAATATAGATTAGATTTTCTAGCATGTCCATTTTGCCAAAAAGAGCATTTACTAGGTTGAAATCCAATAAGCCGATTAATCCCCAGTTGATTGCACCAATTATTGTGAATGTTAATGCTATTTTTTGAATTATTGCCATATATAACCTCTTTTCTAATACTATTATGGATAGATTTTTAAATAATATTCATGAATATTTAATTATTACTTAAAATATATTTTTATTAGAAAAGAGAGGTAATGTATGAAAAAATTTTTAATGCTTCTAGGAATGTTTCTGTTAATAACTGGTTGTGGTGGAAAAAATGATGAAAATATACCAAAGGAATTTATGGATAGTGTTAATTCCAGTAAAAGTTATTCATTAAGTGGTAGTTTGGAAATTATTAATGATGAAGATTCTTTTACGTATGCGTTAGATGTTAAATATTTAAAGAGTGATAATTATGTAGTAAAATTAGTTAATCAAGTAAATAATCATGAACAAATTATTCTAAAAAATACTGATGGAGTTTATGTTATGACACACAAAAGTACACAACTTTTATAAATGAATAAGTTTGAGGTTATATCAATTCAATTAGTATCTTATAAACACTAGAATATGTTGAATGCATATTCTTTTTATTTATTTTTTTTTAAGAGAGGAGATTGATATAATGAATTATGCAATATTTAGAAGTGAACCTATTATGACTACACACGATTTAGCACAAATTGGTTCTCATAATCAAAGAGAAAAGAAAGCATACAATTCTAACCCTGATATAAGGATTGAAGATAGTTATAAAAATTTAGAATTAGTACCATTAAATTATAAATATGTTA
>CALWAM010000021.1 GCA_944373135.1 uncultured Bacilli bacterium
AAAACTCTCTAAAGCCTTATAAATAAAGGCTTTGGGAGTTTTTGCTCTTTAAAAACTGTCAAAGTCAGGATTATAACTTAAAATAAGTTATAGGTCAATAACTTAAATTAAGGTATGGTATTCTTCCTCCATAGGAGATAATATGAATAGATTAAGAGAGTTACGTGAAGATAAGGATTTATATCAAAAAGATATTGCTAAGTATTTAAATATGTCACAAACAGGATATTCTCAATATGAGACTGAAACTAATGATATTCCTACTAATGTATTAAAAAAACTAGCTGATTTTTATCAAACTAGTATTGATTATTTATTATATAGAACTGATGAAAGAAAACCTTATAAAAAAAGTATAGTTAAAGATGATGATTAGTCTTTTGGTTTAGTAAATAGTGTTAAGAAAGCGGAAAAGATGATAGCACTTGTTATTCCACCAGAAGTGGTGGTCAACATATTAGTAAACATTCCTAATATTCCGTCGTTTTTATATCCTTCTAAACATGCTTGATATAGTAAATTACCGAATGATGTTATAGGTATAGAGGCTCCTATTCCAGCAAAATCAATAAAATATTCATAGATGCCAAAGAAGCTTAGTATGGCTCCCACTACTACTAAGATACTAGTTATATGGCCCGGAGTTAATTTAGTATTATCTAAGATAATTTCCCCAATTAAAGAAACTAAACCAACAAATATAAAAGCATTAAGATAAAGCATCTAAGTTCACCTCCAAACTTATAGCGTGTGATATACTTGGTATTGGTAATTTTTGGTTAACAACTACAGGGCTATGTAAAGATCCTGTTGCTAATAAAAGTATTTTAGAATATTTTTTTTCTTTTAATATTTTATTAAATAATACTAAAGGAAGTGTACAAGGTCCAGAACTGCCTGCATTTAATTTTTGTTCTTTTTTATATAGTATTTCGCCGGCATCTATATGTTTTTTTATTTTTAAATCATATTTTTTTAATAGATATTCTTTAAATAACTTACTTCCAACAATACCTAAATCACCAGTTAAAACTAAATCATAATCGGTTATTTTTTTATTTAAATCTAAAAGATGGTCATATAAAGTTTCAGCAGCAGCGGGAGCCATTACGGCTCCCATATTAAATGCATCTTTAATACCATAATCGATTACTTTACCGATAGTAGATGCTGTAATCTTAATAGGAGATTTTTTACTAGATAGTATACAAGATACAGCACCAGTAGCAGTAATCGTTGATCTTTCTGGTTTAGGAGCACCATACTCTACCGGATATCTAAATTGTTTTTCAGTATTTAAAGCATGACTACTAGTAATAGTTAAAGCATTATTTATTTGACTGCTATCAATCATGTTGGCCGCTAAAATTAAGGATTCATTAAATGTAGCACAAGCACTATATATTCCTATAACCGGAAAATTATATTTAGCCAAGGAATAAGAAGTAGTTGCAATCTGATTACTAAGTTCACCACCAAAGACAAGATCTACTTGGTTATGATATTCGCTCAATATTTTATCAATGACTAGTTGTTGCATTTTTATTTCGGCTTGTTCAAATGTTTTTTCTTCAAAATAATAGTCATCAATTATATAATTAATTTTTTTTAAATTTCCTTGTTGTTCTAATTTACTAGCTAAAGTATAGTAATTATTTAAGTAGACATTAGTATATTTAAAACTTGACATTAAAAATCACTCCTATAATTGTTAATACATAAGCACTTATTACTCCATAAATAATTACGCTTCCTGCTAATTTAAATATATTAGAACCTAGCCCTGTTATTAAGCCATCTTTTTTATAATCTAGAGCTGATGAGGTAACGGAATGAGCAAATCCGGTAATTGGTACAATTAAACCACATCTTGCTTTATTTACCCACTTATCAAAGAAACATAAACTAGTAGCAAGAGATGCTAAAAATATTAATATTATAATAGTCCATATATTGGCAGTTTTACTTTGAATGTCAAAATTCAATAAAATGGTATATATTATGGCACCTATTAATCCTACTGATCCGCCTGATACAAAAGCAATTAAGGCATTTTCTAATTTTTTTTCTTTTGGGGTATAATCTTTAACTAATTTTTGATATTCTTCTTTATTCATAATAAAAAGTCCTCCATCTATATTATGGGGACGATTTTAATATTTTATACTAAGCAGCTAAATAATTTTTCATTTTTGTAAGAGATCTTTTTTCATATCTGGATACTTTAACTTGTGATAATCCTAAACGATCTGCAGTTTCTTGTTGAGTGTAATCTTCGTAATAACGATATTTAATTATTTCTTTTTCCTCTTCAGTTAGAGCATTTAAACAATCATCTACCGCAATTTTACCAGTAAAGGTTAAAGTCTCATCATCACTTATGGTATCGATAATAGGATCTTTTTCATTGGTTTGATAATCTATACTTAGAACCGTATAACTGGCATTAATAATTTCACTTAAGGTGTTTTCATCTATCTCTAAAAAAGTAGATAGTTCACTAATACTAGGATCTTTACCATATATTTGTGATAATTTATCTTTAGCAATATTTACTTTTTTAATCCAACTAATTAAATCTCTATTTTGTTTTAGAGCTTGAGATTTAATTTTTAACTGATACATTTCACCAAATATATATTTATAAGCGTAAGTAGAAAATTTAGTATTTTTATCCGTTTGATATTCTTTATAAGCTTTAATAAGTCCTAATACTCCAGCTTGATAAAGATCGCTTTGTTCGATTCCATAAAAGTTTTGCATTATCGTATAGATTAGTCCTTTATTAATTTCTATTATCTTATCTAAGTCCATATATTCACCTCATAGGTTTAATATATATTATTTAATTAGAAAATTAAATAGTTTCGACAATTGTTCTATTACTTAGATTATTTGTAACATTTTATATGGATAATATAGATCTTTTTTTCGATAGTAAATAGCTATTACTTGGTTTTTATATTTTAATGTCACATATTTTTCTTGAGTATTTAAAAATATATAATTACCATTTTTAACAAGTCTATATTCTTCTTCAGTTAAGTTGATAATTGGATAGTCTAAGACATCAGTTAAGGAAATAGTTTGATAATTATCATTTAAAAATTCTTTTAAGCTATTACTATTTTCAAGGGTAAATTTTCCTTGTTTGGTTCTAGTTAATTCGGTCATAGTAGCATAGGTATTTAATTTATAGCCTAGGTCTCTTATAATACTTCTGATATAGGTTCCTTTAGAAACATGAATAGTAAAGGTAATATAAGGATAGTCATAGGATAGAAGTTTAATATTATAAACCGTAATATCACGTGTAGGTATATTAACAATTTCATTTTTTCGGGCATATTCATATAATTTTTTACCATTTACTTTAATTGCTGAATATAAAGGAGGAATTTGAGTACTATTACCTAAAAAGGAATTAAGGGCATTAATGACTTCTTCTTGAGAAGGGATATAATTATTTTCATTAATAATATTCCCAGTTATATCTAAAGTATCTGTTTCAATTCCTAATTTAAGAGTTGTTAAATATTCTTTATCTTTGCTTGTTAGTAAATCTACTAATTTAGTTGATTCATCAGTACATATAATAAGGACACCAGTAGCTAGCGGGTCTAGTGTTCCTGTGTGTCCTACTTTTCTAGTTTTTAATTTTTTTCCTATGATATTACAAATATCACGGCTTGTATAATTTTTTTCTTTATTAATATTAATTATCATGATTATGAATTTCTTTTATTATATGTTCTATTTTGTTCCCATAAGCAATAGATTCATCAAAGACAACTTTTATTTTAGGGGTTTTTCTTAAATCTATACAATTTGCTATTTCAGTTCTAACAAAACTAGATGATTCTTCTAATTCTTTTTCTAGTTGTTCTTTAGATAAAGAACTAATGCTAGTAAAATATACTTTAGCATATGAAAGGTCATTAGATACTTCAGCACCGGTTATTGTGATGGTTTTTAAAAGTTCATCTCTGGCTTCATTTGCTAATATTTCAGAGACATTTCTAGCTAGTTCGGCTGATATTTGTTTTTGTTTTATAATATTCATTTTTTTACCTCAACCATCTCATAGGCTTCAAAAATATCGCCTTCTTTTAAATCACTATAATTTTCTAGAGTAATACCACATTCATAGCCTTTTTTAACTTCTTTAACACTATCTTTTCCTCTTTGTAAACCAGCTATTTTACCATCATGAATGATAATTCCATCTCTAATAACACGTATTTGAGAATTGCTGTTAATTACACCATCTGTTACATAAGATCCAGCTATTTTACCTACTTTTGAGAAAGTAAATATTTTTCTTACTTCTACAGTACCAGTGATTTTTTCTTCATATTCAGGAGCTAACATACCTTTCATAGCCAATTCCATGTCTTCAATAACTTTATAAATAATAGTATAAAGTCTTATTTCAACATTATATTCTTTAGCTATTTCTTTAGTATTAGCCGAAGGGCTTACGTTAAAACCGATAATGATTGCATCTGAGGTATTGGCTAGAACGACATCACTTTCAGTAATTGTACCAATATCGCTACGAATTACTTTAACTTTAATTCCTTCAACATCAATTTTTTCTAAAGCATTTCGAACAGCTTCTTCAGAACCACGAACATCACACTTTAACACAACATTTATTTCTTTATAGCCTTGATTTATTTTATTAAATAAATCATCTAATGTAATGCTTTGTTTCTTAAATTTCTTTTCTTTAGCTTCTATTTTTCTTTTTTCAGCTACTGCTTTAGCAGTAGTTTCAGTTTCAAAGGCCATGAATTTATCACCAGAGTTAGGGGTATCATTTAAGCCAGTTATTTCAACTGGAGTTGATGGCCCAGCTTCAACTATTGATTCTCCTAAATCATTTTTCATGGTTCTTACTTTACCGAATGATGTCCCAACTACGACTGGATCACCAATTCTTAGTGTGCCATTTTGAATTAAGACAGTAGCAATACTACCGACATTTTTATCAACTTTTGATTCAATTACAGTACCTAAGGCATAACGGTTAGGATTAGCTTTTAATTCTAACATTTCACTAATAGCAAGAATTGTATCAAATAATTTATCAATATTAGTACCATTAACAGCACTAATATTAACAAACGGATATTTTCCACCCCAGCTTTCTGGAACGATACCAATAGCGGCCATTTCTTCTAATATCTTTTCTGGATTAGCATTTGGTTTGTCAATTTTATTAACTGCAACTATTATTGGAACATTGGCAGCAAGGGCATGATCTACAGCTTCTTTAGTTTGGGGCATTACACCATCATCAGCAGCAACTATTATAATAACAATATCAGTAACGCTTGCGCCACGAGCCCGCATTTCTGTAAATGCCGCATGACCTGGAGTATCAATAAATGTTATTTTGTCATTATTATGAGTGATTTGATAAGCACCAATGTGTTGCGTAATACCACCAAATTCAGTGGAAACAACTGAACTATGACGAATAGTATCAAGAAGTGTTGTCTTACCATGATCAACATGTCCCATGATTGTTATAACTGGTGGACGTGGTTTTAAATCCTCTGGGGCATCAACAGCTTCATATTCTTCAAAATTAGAAATATCTTGGGTTTCTTCTTTTTTTAAAGTCTTATTATATTCAAGGGTAATGATTTCGGCATTTTCAAAATCTAAACTTTGATTTAAACTTACCATAAGTCCTAGATTCATTAATTTCTTAATTATTTCTGTACCACTTACTTGTAAACTATCAGCTAAGTCTTGAACGGTCATATTTTCTTTATATAAAATGATATCTTTTTCTTGTTGATTATTCATTAATTTTTCTTTATGTTTATACATTTCTTTACGTTTATTAAAATATTCTTGTTTAGAACTTGAAATTTCTGAACGCTTTTTTAATTTTTGCTTTTTGCCTTGACTTTGATATTGTTTATCTATTTCAGTTGTAGCAATAATATTATCAACAGCCTCATCAATAATATCTTCTTCGTCTAAAGATGTATCTTTATCAGTACTTATTAAATTGATAGTATTATCTAACATGATAATATCTTCATCACTTAATAAATCTTCTCCACTTTTTACTTCAATATTTAATTCTTGACATTTTTTTAATATTTCCGCAATGGAATGGTTTGTATCTACAGCATAATCTTTTACGCTCATCATATGGAGCACCTCTTTTCTAGTTATCTATTTTATTTAGTAATTCCATATATATTTCATCAGGAATTGTAGTTTCTAAAATACGATCTAGGATTTTATTCTTTTGAGCTTTTTTAATAACTTCTGCATCTTTTTTTAAATAAGCTCCTCGACCATTTTGTTTACCTGTTTCATCAATAAAAACTTTACCTTCATTATTACGTACAATTCTAATTAGTTCTTTTTTTTCTAATTTTTCTTTAGTTACAACGCAAGTACGCATAGGTATTTTTTTAGTTTTCATTATTGTTTCCTTCTTCAGTTACTTGTTTTAAAGTTTTAACATCAATTTTATATTTAGTTAATTTACTAGCTAATTTAACATTAGTACCTTTTTTACCGATAGCAAGAGATAAGTTTTCGTCATCAACAATAGCTAATGCTTCTTTTTTTAATGGGTCTAAAATATTAACAATTGCATTTTTAGCTGGAGCTAAGGCATTTTTAATATATTCAGCAGGATCATCATCATATAAGACTAAATCTATTTTTTCACCATTTAGTTCTTTTAAGATATTAGCGATACGAACTCCTTTGGCTCCAATACATGATCCTAAAGCATCAACATTTGGATCAGTAGATGAAACAGCTACTTTACTTCTTATTCCTGGTTCACGAGCTACACCATGAATAATAATTGTTCCATCATTTACTTCAGGAATTTCGCTTTCAAATAATCTTTTTACAAAACCATAATGACATCTAGATAAAAGAATTAATGGTCCTTTAGTATTGGCTTCAACTTTAGTAACATATACCTTAATACTTGACCCCATTTTAACGACTTCACCAGGTATCATTTCACTTTTAGGTAATATACCTCTTGTTCTGCCTAAATCTACATAATAATTACGTGCATCTTCCATAGCTAATATACCAACTAACATTTCATCTTTTTTGTCAGCAAAGTCTGCAATAATACTATTTTTTTCGGCTTCTCTTATTTTTTGAGTTATTACTTGTTTAGCTGCACCAGCTGCAACACGACCAAAATCTTTAGGAGTAACTTCTTTTTCAATTGTTTCGCCAACTTTAATATCAGGAACTATTTCTTTAGCATCTTCTAAAAGAATTTGAGCATCTGGATTGATTGCTGGAGCTATTTCGATTTCATTACCATCATCATCAATTTCATATGTAGAATCAATATAATCATCAACTACTACTAAATAAGAAATAACTTTAATCTCTCCTGTTTCTTCATCAATGTCTACTCTAACATTAGTTTTTGATTTATAATTTTTTTTATAAGCTGTTGTTAAAGCTAACTTCATAGCTTCAATGACTTCTTCCTTTTTTATCTTTTTTTCTTCAACTATATTATTTAACGCTTTTAAAAATTCTTTGGCGTCCATGTTATTTACCTCCTTTTTCTTTACTGATAACATCTAAAATATAGGAATCCTCAATTAAATCTAGTTTGTCTAATATTGGATTAATAATATGGGTTGCTTCTACAATTGTATCAAGATCTATACCATTAACTTTATCTAATACAATAGTTAGAAAACCATACTTTTTCTCTTTACGATATGATACTTCATCAACAATTATGCTCATATCTTTTAAAGCTTTAGTTACTTCTTCTTTAATAATATTTAATTCTTTTTCCATGACATCACTCCAATAATAAAAGCGGGAGCCTTGCTGTCCCACTTAAATCTGTAATTTAATTATATCAAATAAATTAGCATACGTAAAGTGTTTATATTATTTTTTATTTTTTTGTGCTTGCTTTCTTGGCCTTTGTAATTTTAATTTTTTATAAGAATTAAGTAATTCTTCTTCTTTATTTAAATAATATTCTAGAAAACTATCTTTATTATATAAGGGGATGTGAGAATTTTTAAAATGTTTAATGGTTCTACTTATATTAGGAATTATTCCGATAGGTTCACCTATTTCTTCTTCAGTTAAGGTTATTGCATACTTATATATCTCACTAGTAATATCATCTTTATTCTTGACACCAAAATAAAAACATAGTAAAGCTATATTTTTGCGTAATAATCTAAAGATAATTTTATTTTCTTTAGATGAATGATTAAAAGGAATATAATCTATATGTTCATCACTATTCATTTCTAATAAAATATCAATATAGTATTCTTCATACGCACATAATCTTGTGTATAAAGTATAAAATTCATCACTAGTTAGAGATCTATTTAAACATTGTTCTTCTAATTTTCTTTTATCTTTCCGTACTTTTCTTATTAATTTAATTAATTCTTCTCTTTTCATATACACCTCAAGCATTGTTATTTTAATTAATAATAATAAAATTGTAAATAGGTTTTTATTATTATTAATGCTTTTATTTGATAATACGATATTATAGGAAGTGAAATGATGAAATATTTAATATTTAGTTTATTATGTATAGGGTTAGTCTTTTTATTTTTATTTTTTAATAAAAACGAAGATTATTCTTATTTACTAAGTGTAGATGATAATAAAAAATTATCTTTATATAAATATAATAATAATTATAAGTTAAAAAAAGTTGTAGTTAGCAATAATATAACTTTAGAAAATATAGTATATGATAATGAAAATATATTAATAATTGGTCATGACAATTTATTAGGAAAAGATTTAATTTATAAAGTAAATAATAATGATAAATTAGAAATTTTTTATGAGCCAAAATTTGAATACTATTCATTAAATAATTTTATAGTATACGATGATTATTATTATTTATTAATTGATTTTAATTTATATAAAATAAAAAAAGATTTTAGTGAAGAAATATTATTAATTGAAGATATAGCCAATAGCGATTATTATATTGATAAAGATTTAATTTTTTATCGTGATGAAGTTTTAGGGGTTAAAAACTTATATAGTTATAATTTAAGTAATGGTGATATTACTAATTTAGATATTGATGGAGTTATTAGAGGAGCCAATAATAATTTGATATTAATAGAAATGGAAGATGGTTATTATATTTTTAATAGAAATGATAAAAAATTATATAACATATATAAAAAGTCTTTATATAGTAGTGTTTATTTAGATGATATAAAATATAGTAATGGTTTTTTAATTGTTAATAGTGATTACCCTTGGGATGATATTAGATATTTTAGCTTAAATGATAATAAAATAATAAATGAATTATTGTATAAAGTCGAAGATAAGATGATAATTAATCAATTTAGAATGATTGATAATGAAAAAATCTATATTGAAGAAATTGATATTTGTTCATATGAAGTATTAGATCCAAAAGTTGAATGTGAAAAAAAGGTCAATCGTTATCTTTACGATATAAATAATAAAGAAAAAATAATTTTAGAATTATAAAAATCCCTATTATAGGGATTTTATTTGATAAAACCATTTTCAACATATTTTGTTTCACTAGCGGTAATAAAAGCTGATTTGTCGATTTTTTTGATAGCTGTTATTAGCTTCTTTAATTCTTGGTTATTGGTTTCAATATAAATTATTTTTTGAGGAGTATTATTTAAAGATTCAGTAGCATCAACGACAGTTAAGGCGTATCCTTCTTCTCTTAAAAATTCCAGATTTTTTTTCGTGGCTTTACTAGTTATTATTTGAACATTTATTATGCCTTTTATATATTTTTTACTTAATAATGATCCTATTACAGTACCAGTTGTATAACCTAGTGCATAAAATATTGGAATAATAAAGTTGTTATTAGTATTTACTAGGGCTTCTTTAGCGACCAAAAACCAAATTAAGATTTCAGCAAAAGCAAGAAAAGCAGCAATTAATGTCTTACCTTTTACTAAGATAATAGTTCGAAATGTTCCTAATGTAACATCTAATAACCGAGCAAAAAATATTTTTAGACAAAGTAAAGCCATAATTACACTCCTTAACTACTTAAGTACTTTAAAAGAGCAATTAATAAAATTACTAATAAGATTATTATAATAAAGATTGCTGCTTTTACTTTATTATTATCTTCTTTTTTAGATAATTTATACTGGAGTGATTCTTTATTTAAGTCATTTAAATGATTTATATAGGGATTATTAATACCATTCATTTCTTTTCGTATAGCTAGTTGTTCTTTATTCATTAATCTTCCACAATTTGGACATGTTGCATCCAACGTCTTTAGAGGTGTGCCACAATATTCACATTTCATAATCGTCACCCTCAATAAAGTATTTACTTTTATGTGGTTCATTTCTTAATAAGTCAAGATAATTCTGTTGCCTTAAAGCTTCATATAATACTATAGCAACAGTATTAGAAAGATTTAAAGCTCTTACTTTATCAGTCATTGGGATGCGTAAGCAGTGATCAATATATGGCTTTAATATTTCTCGAGGTATTCCAGTTGATTCTTTACCAAAAATGAAATAGATGTTTTCATCGGGATTTGAATAATCAAAAGTATCATGAGGTTTATGGCCATATCTTGTTAAAAAATAATAAGTTCCTTGATTCTTGGCAAAAAAATCATTAATATTTTCATATACAGTGTACTTACAATTTTCAATATAGTTTACCCCACTACGTTTTATATATTTATCATCAAGGGAAAATCCGAGTGGCTTGATTAAGTGTAAGTGAGTATGGGTAGCTACACAAGTTCTCATTATATTACCAGTATTTCCTGGTATTTCAGGTTCAAACAAAACAATATTTAACATATAATACTCCTTTTAAAAAAAGGCTTATGCCTTTTTAAATCCTTTAATATCTAATAATTGTTGAAAATCATCGGCGCTCATTAATTGATTATCTTCTCTTTTAATTATATTATCTGCTGATACATGGTTATCTTCGACATAAACAATAGTTGGAACTTTAGTAATAACATTGTCATATAAATTTAAAGCTTCATTAATTTGATCTATATAATTAGTCTTATCTTTATATTCAGTTACATTTATATAATAAAATTGGCTATTTAAGTTATAATCATCTATGATAGTTTTTAATTCTTTTTCCATATTATATATATTTTCGTCATTAGTATAACTTATATAAACAAAATAATCGTTAGGAGATTCACTAAATATTTCTTTAGTATTTTCTAAACTAGTTATTTCATTAGTTATTGTTTTAGTTTCAATTAAATATGAAACTGATAACTTATTAGTTTTATAAACATTAAACCATTTAAATATATAGACAATTCCTAAACATATTGCTAAAACAATTAACGCTGCTATAGCATAATTTTTAAAAGGAATATAATTTTTTTTCTTTTTTTTGGCCATAAATTTTTCAACTCTTTTCTATAATAATAATATCATATAAGACAGATTTTGTAAAATTAAATTAATTAAATTTTTTGTCATATAAATTGAAATATTAAGTGTCCGCACATCTTGATACCTAAAATGCAAGCTTTTATATATTTGATAATACCATGT
>CALWAM010000022.1 GCA_944373135.1 uncultured Bacilli bacterium
ATGCTTAAGAAAGTAATACAAGAAATAAAAAGCAAAGACATTGACAATATTGTTGTCGAGTTGGTGCAATATAAAGGTAAATATCTACTTGCAAATATTCTTGTCCGTCTTGGTTTTTGTTTGCATAGCCTATATTACATCTTAAGGAAAAGAGTTATCTATTATATATCGTTAGAAAAGAAATATTAGATAAAAAAGAAGAAAACAAAAAAATTGCCACTTTTTCCTTATTTTAAAAGAAAAAACAACAATTTTATATAGTCGCAAATACGACTATCAAAAACGAGTTAGTTTCATAAATACGACTATAAGGGGGCGATACTATGTGAATAATGAAAATATAGCGAGTTATCAAATAGATAATGAAACGGGCGAAGTTATCAATACTTGATATTATGGCGATAGTGTTTAGACAATAAGGAAAGCAAGCAAATACTACTTAAAACAAACGGAAGAAATAAACAGAGGAAAAAAAATTTACAATGATTTATGATGCTTCAATGCAAAAAGTTTTTGACTTAAAATTAAAGCCGACAACTATGCAAGTGTTATATTATATGATAGCACACATAGGACACAATAATTATAGTGGTTTAGTTATCAAAGAAAAAAATCGTTGTTTCTATGGTGCTATGAACGGAAAAGAAATACAAGCAAAAGTAAATTGTAAAGATACGGCTTTCAATAATGCAATACGAGAATTGAAAGACAATGGAATAATAACAACAATAAAAGCACTTGAGGGGCGAGGCAACAATTTTCTTTTTAACCCATACATAGCCACCCACGATAAGCGAGTGCCTAAAGAATTGTTAAAACTCTTTCAAAATACAATTTTTAATTATAGCACTACCTCTTATAATGATAGTACCGAATTGCAAGAGGAAATAATATACAACGAAGAAATACAAAGACACAAAGAAAAGAAAAAGGAGCAAGCAAGCCATTATTGGGGCGAGCCACAAGAAAAGAGATAAACTTTTACTTGTCTATCTCTTTTTTGCTACTTAAGTAACCACGAATAAATGTTACTTGCACGGGGTTTTGTTCTTGCAACTCTCTTGCGAATTGTTGCTTTAATTTTTCAAATTGCTTTTCTAAAAGTTTTCTCTCTTTTTTGATAGTTCGTTTTCATCAAGCATTTGTCTTATAGTTAGCATTTCAATAGATGTGTCTTTCATACTTTCCGTGATAGTAAATTGTAAGTCCTTTAAGTTTTTTATATCGTTTTCGTCCATTTTTACACTTCTCTAATTTCTATTGTATATTATAAAGTGTTTCGTTGTATTTTTCCTTATTTTCTACAATATTTCTTTACTTTCACTTTTGAGGGTGTGAGTGGAACCAGTAGGTCCAGTGGGTCCAACCGGAACAGGAATAAGATAATACCGTTTAAGGGGACCACAGCAAGTTATATTATAGTTATTTTTATTGTCACAGCTCATAAACATGTCCCCCATTATACCTTTAATATATTATATGATAATGGCAATCTATTTAGTTCAAACTAACTAGAAAAAATATTAAAAATTTTAAATATTATTTTTATCAAGAAAAAACTAAAGTCATTAACTTTAGTTATAAGTATTAAATAAACTTAACATGCTTGAAAAATCGCCATTAAAATTGACAAATACTTATCATTAGGAGTATCAGTTCTGCTCGTCATAATTACTGGACTCTTAGTACCTAAAAGTACACCTGCCACTTTTAAATGTGCAAAAAATACCAAGCCCTTTGTGAAAATATTACCAGCATCTAAATCAGGAACAATTAAAATATCTGCATTACCACATACATTATTATCAATTCCTTTATGAAGCGCCGCTTCTTTAGATATAGCTATATCTAATGCAAGGGGACCATATATTTCTCCTGCATTCTTAAAATCAGGATAATTAGCCACCTCATGAGCATCAACAGTACTTTGAATACTTGGATTAACTTTCTCTAAAGCAGAAAGCAAAGCAACATTAGGTTTATCAACACCCAATTTATTAGCTAAATTAATCGCATTTTGAGTAATTTTTATTTTCTTTTCTACATCAGGATTTATATTAACTGCACAATCAGAAATAATCATTAATCTACTTTCTTCTTTAAATTCTAATATAGAAGCTTGACTTAAAAGATTATTATTTTCAATTAATCCATTTTCCTTATTTAAAATAGCTTTCATAAAGGAGGATGTCATCATAAGACCTTTCATCGGTATATCCGCTTTACCAGAATTAACTAAATTTACAGCTATCTTTGCTGATTCTAGTTCATCATGACATTCAATATACTCATAATCATCTAAATTTTCATTCCATTCTATTAAAAGCTCTTTTATTTTTTTTACATTACCTATTAATATTCCTGAAACTATTCCTTTATTCTTAGCATCAACTAATGCTTCTAATGCATTACTATCTTCAGCATTGGCAAGTGCAATTTTTTTTACAATTTTATGATTTAATATATAACTTTCTATATCGTTAAAATTTTTAAACATAATTCCTCCTATAATTCCTTAATTGGTACTTCTCCTATAAGGGCTTTATACACATTTATTCCTAGTGATTCCATTTCAAATTCTCCCGGATACAAATAAACAGGTGCTATAAATTTTACTCTTTTAATAATTTCATTCATTAAAAATTCCGAATTAGCTATCCCACCAGTAACTAAAATAGCATCAACATTGCCATTAACTACGGTCGACATAGCTCCAATTTCTTTAGCCGTTTGATAACACATTGCTTCTAAAGCTTCTTTACATGCGACATTATTTTCTTCAAAAGCTTTTTTTTGAATTTTAACAACGTCAGTTTCCCCAACATAACTCATTAATCCCCCTAGGCCTTTTATTTTCCTTCGCATTTCCTCATAAGTGTATTTGCCACTATAACACATATCTATTAATTGTCCGACAGGTAAACCACAAGATCTATCAGTTGAAAAAGGGCCATCCCCATCTAAGCCATTATTTCCATCAATTAAACGTCCCTTACTATGTACTGCTACAGAGGTCCCTCCCCCCATATGACATACAATTAAATTTAAATCTTCATATTTTTTATTGTGATCTTTAGCAAACTTTTTACCTACTGCTTTATGATTTAACACATGAAATCTTGATAATCTTTCTATTTCTTTTAATCCACTATAACGAGCTAAAGGCTCAAATTCATCAGTACATGGTGTGTCTACCGTAAATGCTATAGGACCTAATTTAGAGTATTCATTAGCTAATTGTAATCCTAAATCCGAAACATGATTACCATATTTCATACTCCTTGATTCATTTAGCATTTTTTCATTTATTCTATAAACACCACTAGGCAATGGTTCAGTATGCCCGCCTCTAGATACTATTGCATCAAGTTCACTAACCTTAATACCATGTTCATCCATAAATTTATCCAATGCGTTTTTTCTTAAATCAAATTGTTCCCATATTGTTTCATATTTTTTTATTTCATCTGCATCATGACTAATAGTTTCTTTAAATATACACTTATCATCTTCAAAATAAGCTATTTTAGTCGACGTAGATCCTAAATTGATTACAAATATTTTTTTCATTTCAATTCTCCTTAAATATATTTTATCATCCCCATAATTAAATGTAAATTAAAGATAAATAAAAGTAGCTTTTAAGCTACTAATATTATTTATTATTTTTAGGCCTTTTAATATAGATTAATAACTCATTTAAAAGCGCACTAAATATTATAGTTAACACAACCGCTGGCAAGAATATTTCCCAAAAGCCATAAGCCATTTCAGCTGTATTTTTTCCAAAAGATCTAATTACAAAAATAGCTATTGGATAATGTAACATATATATAGGCAAAGATATTGAGCCTAGATAAGCAAATAATTTATGCGTATAATCATTATTTAATAATTTCGTTAAATAATCCTTATTTAATAAGCTCAAAGTTATTACTACTATGATAAGTAAAGCAACCGTCCATCTCTCTAAATTAAAATATGTTGGTTGATAAATTGTATACCATAATAACAATCCACTACACGCTAAGTTTAATAATGTAAGGCCCCATTTTCCTAAATCACTAAATTTATAATTTTTAATAGCCTTAACTAGATAATAAAGAATAATTCCTCCTAATAAACCTATTAAAACAAAAATAAGTCCATTATTAAATCCTAAAGTAGCTGTCGCATCAGTAGCATTTCCTCCCATACCATTGGTAGAGGCTGTTTGAAAACCAAAAGTTGACCAAGCAGTTTGAGAAGCTCTTGTTCCAGTAAAACACCACCAACCAGTGAAGAAAATAAAACCAAAAGGCGCTATCAATCCAACTAACAAATCTTTATTTTTACATAATAACCAATACAAGAAATATCCAACAATAATTATTGCTGAAATAAACCATAATGGTCCATTTAAATTAAAGAATTCATTACCAGAACTTCTTAACCCTACAGAATGAAATCCTAAAAATTCCCAAGCACTATTGATTATCATAGTTAATGTTTGTTGTAAATTATAATCCGGATAATAGAACTTTGTACAAATTATAACCCCTAAAATATAACCAATAATTAAAACTGGTAATAGTCCTTTAATTCTAGACCAGGTGTATTCCCATGCTCTTTTTGAAGCACTTTTTGCACTATATACCTTATCTTTTTCTAATTTTTCATGATGAGCTACCATGAAATAACCAGCTGTTAATGTAAATATTAACAATACTTCGCTAGATCCAAAAAACCATTTACTTTCTGGATTCATAAAGTAACCATTTGATCCATTACAAGTTCTCGCAATTATAAAACCTATATGAAATCCAATGATTGACACAGCTATAATAAATCTCCACAATTCAATAGCTACATTTCTTTTTTTTGAAGTTTCTTTAACTTCAGCCATATCACAACTCCTCCTATTCTATATATTTATTATAGCAATATTAATTAATAACTACAATATAATATCAGTAATATTTTGAAAAAAAATTACCATTTTATACCAAAAACTTTACAAAAAAAAGAAGTAATGTTAACCATTACAGTAATAGCCCAAATAATTCAATTTAATAATACTATACTTAAATTTAAATAGGCAGCAAAAAGCAACCATAATAAATAAAGAATATTCAACAATCCGGCCAATTTATTAATATTAACAAATTTCATAATCATTATTATAACTAATCCTATTAATAATAAAATCCATAGAAAAGCAAGTAAATATAAATTTAAGGCAAAAAATATTAAGGTCCATAATGAATTAACAAACAATTGTTTAAAATAAATATTTATAGCTGTCTCTTTATTGGGATTATTACTCATTGAAATAATATAAACAGTCACTCCCATAATAAAATATAATATTCCCCATACAATAGGAAAAATAACTGCAGGCAAATTAAACGGCTTGTTTATAGAAGCGTATATATTAGTATCTACACCAAATATAACAAAGAAACTTCCAATAAAAAAAGTAATTAATATATAGGCAAATAATTTATAAAAATTAAATTTCATAACATCACCAATACATTTTATTACTTTAATTATAATTTTATTATAAAAATTTTTTTAATGTTTCTACAGCATCTTCCTGCATATCAACATATTCTTCCAATAACTTATGGACTTTAGGATCAGTATCTTTATTATTTAATAATTTCCTACCTTCAATTATTCCCATATTAGTTCCTTGTAATAATAGCTCAGTTATTTTAGATGTACTATCATCCATAAAAGTTTTCATTTCTATTCCATACCATGTCAGAGCTTTATTAATAACACTTGTTTCATGTGGATCATCATTACTATAATCTAGATATAATTTCTCAATTCTATCAATTATTGAAGTATACTTTTTATACTGATTATTTAATACTTCTTTCAATGATTCATCTTCTACTTTATCTAAAACAAAATGAATTGCATCTCTGCCCATACAGGCCCCTTTATTTAATTCATCTAATACATTAACTTCTATATCTTGTTTTTCCATAAAATCCCTCAATACTTATTTTTCTCTATTAAATATAATTTATACGTAAAAAGTAGTAGATTAATTAAAATCTACTACGTTATTTGTTTTATATAATGTTCCATCAATTTCTAAATATATAGCATATTTCCCTTTTAAACCTTCATTATTAATATATTTAGTAACTTTAATTCCATTTTCGTTTTCTTCATCTGATAATATATCAACACATAAGGCCGTATAAGGTCGTTTACTAACAATTAAATCATATTGTTTACTATTAAAATTATTGTATAAAATAACATTTACTATAGTACCTTTTAAAAATCTACCACTAATAACTAATCTATCAACTTCTTTAGTAAGTTCAATTTCATAATTCTCATTTATATCCTTAGCAAATAATAAAGGTTTAAAAATATTAGTATATTCTGTTTTTCCTAAACTTCCTAAACGTTTAGCATTGCCAAATTCATATTCTTCATTTTCATAATATAAACTCATTTTCTCTACTCGATAATTATTAGTTGGTAAAGTTATTTCAAAAATGACATCATCATTTAATAACTCAGTTGTAATACTTTTTAATTCATCAGCACCACCAATTCCTGCCGGAACATTTAACACTTCTCCATCTTTATACGAAATACCACCACTATGTACTATGTAATGATTCTTAGCTATATAATCAACATCGGATATATATGGAGAATAATAATCACTTCCTCTTTCCTTGCCATATTCCCAAACCTGTTCAATAGTCATTTTATCTGTATCAATTTTATACATAACTCCTCGTGTATAACTTTCATCAGCAGGAACATATTCATCTTTTATTTTTGACTTATTATTACCATTATCTAAAATAAATACATATCCTTCTGGTGTAATCATTGCCGCATGTTGACTCCATTGCCATTCAAAATTATCTCCTACTGGGGTAAAAAAATATTTTTGGTACTCTTCACTCCAATTAGTTGGATCACCTATAATCCAATTTAATTTACCTGTATCGTAATCAATATTAATTACCGCATCTTGATGTCTTCCAGATAAAGTTATACTATTAGTATTCTTATCATACCAAACTGAATTATTATGAAACCAATCATAAGCTGTCCAATTTTCGCTTTTACCATCTTCCATATTCAAAATATCTTTTAAGTCAAATGTTTTTACTACTTCACCAGATTTTCTATCTAATTCAACGATATAATCTTCAACCGTTCCATCTTCATTACCAAAATCATCACTACTAACTAATAAATTACCATTTTCCATTTCATAATAATCATGATGATATCCCCCCTCTATATTGTATTCCACAAAGATCTTTCCCAATAAATTCATTTCATACATTCCGCTAGTATAATAGGGATTATTAACCAATTTATCTGTACTAATTAACAGATGACCATTACTTAATCTATCAATTTTCCACAATGACATAGTTGTTAAATACCATCTTACATTTCCATTTACATCATATGCACATGTATACCCTTGCGAACTAGGAGTAAAGAAATATAAATCGTTTGTCAATTTATTTTCATTTTTCTTTACACTAGTAGGTAATATAAAATCATCTGGTAATTTATCCGTTTTAATTTTAATAACCTTTTTTTTATCACCACACTCAATAGTTACCTTATTTTTATAATCGGCATATAAACCATATATAGGAATATAATGCTCTTTACTTGCTCCAAATTCATGAGTAAATGTTGTTAATTCATCCTTACCATGGATAGTTACTTTAACGCTAAGCTCTTCATCAGTTTCGAAAATTACTAAAGCTGTCAATGGAGATATTTCATATGGATTTAAGATAACTTTAGGACTCTCCAAACTATAACCATCACTTGTAAACTCACTTTCAATATTACTTTGTAATGCTACTAAATCTTTCTCTTCTTCCAAAATATCTCCTGCTCCTACATACCAATCATACCCAAATATAATTAATAAAAACAGCAAAACTCCCCCAATTAAAAAATATTTCTTTTTCATAAAATTCCTCCTTCTTTTAAAGATTATCAAAAAAATTAGTAAAAAAAAATAAACGACATGTTTTATCGACTAAACTTATCGTTTACTATTAACACTCTTCAGAAATTTTTATCGGGATAGTATAATATACAAACTTTTCACTACTATCTATAAGTTTAACTTCAATATATAAATCACTAGTTAAAAAATCTTTGCATAATGATTCATAATCACTAATATGAAATTCAATATTTCTTAATAAGTTGTTCATATTATCAGCGCTTAATTCATCATAGGATTCAAACATTTTAACATTATCACATTCCTTTAATAAGGAATCAACATTATCAAAATGCTCATACAGCCCACAACTATTTATCACATAATTAGTATCATCACTATCTAAATACTCAATACTAGTTATATATATACCTTTCTGATTATTATTATAAGCAACAACTCCTTTAACAATAAAATTATCATCTGTACTAGTTATTGTGTTTACACTAAAATTATCATCTTTAATAATCATAAAGCCAATTAAAATACTAATTATTAATAATAATCCTAAACTTAATATTATTTTTAATTTATAATTATTTTTTTTCTCTACTTCTCCATTTAACAATTCATCTATATTAACATTAAATTCTTTACTTAATAACTTTAAAAAAGATATGTCGGGAATTCCTCGACCATTTTCCCATTTACTAACAGCTTGACTAGTTACATTTAATTTATCAGCCAATTCTTTCTGAGTTAAATTATTACTTTTTCTTAAGTTTAAAATAAACTTTCCAATTTTCTCTTGATCCATAATCCACCTCAATACTTTAATTATAATATAAATTAGTTTAATTTTAAACAAATATATTAAATCATAAACAACAATTATATTTATTATAAGAACAATATAAAATTATCCATATAGTAATAGTGAAAGGAGGGATAATGAAAAACGATAAATTAAAACTAAATATATCAAATCAATTTACATTATCCGGAAATGAAGAACAAAATATTAATATTACCTTAGAAGATGCTACAACATTAGTTACTGGTAGTGTAACCGGTACTATTTTTGACACATCCTTAACTGGAAAACCAATACCTAATGCTACTGTAAAAGTTTTTACTATTGATGGCACACCATATGCTCGTACTCTATCTGATGAAAATGGTCATTATTCTATTAATAATCTTCCTTTAGGACTATATACCATTGCTGCAGTCATAGACGATAAATATTTATCTCTAGAACAAGCATTGACTGTTACAAATATTATTCCTGTCAATATAGATCTAATAGTTAAGCCATTAATAAAGAAAAATAATTTATATGGAAAAATATTAGATAAAACACTAATAAACCCATAGATAATGTAAATGTAATTTTATCCCAAATGGTTGATAATAATAATGTTTTAATTAAAAACACATTAAGTATTAACGACGGCGAATATATTTTAAATGATATTGATAATGGAAAATATAATATTACTTTCACCAAAAATGGATACCAAACCTTTAAAATTAATGATGTTAATCTATCAGATAATGGTAATATTGAAACAAATGTTAATTTAGTACCTGAAGCAAGCCAATCAACAGGTACAATATCAGGACAAATATTGAACAATAAAAAGATTCCCATTTATAATGCTTTCGTTGCCTTATATAATATAATAGATGATAAAGAAACAATTGTTGCAACTACTTATACTAACGAAAATGGTAAATACATGTTTGGTAATGTCGCAAGCGGAAATTACTTAGTTAAATCTAAATTTTAAATCACACCTAATTTTAACATGTGCTTTATAAGTACATGTTTTCATGTTATAATAAATTAGGTGATAAAATGAAAAAAGCAATTATTTTAATATTAAGTATATTTATCTTAACTGGCTGCAATAATAATACTGTTAATAATTTAAATATCGACTTTGACATTGAAGGCAACGAAGCAAAGCTAAATTATGACACTGAAAATCCTCTAGTTGCAATGCAAATAGAAAACTACGGTGCAATCGTAATTGAGTTATATCCTGAATATGCACCTAATACCGTTAATAATTTTATAACTTTAGTCAAAGAAGGATTTTATGACAACAATAACTTTCATCGTTTAGTTAAAAACTTTGTCCTACAAGGAGGAGACCCTAATGGAGATGGTACCGGAGGTCCAGGATATAAAATATACGGCGAATTTAAAGATAATGGATATTATAAAAACACTTTAAAACACGAACGTGGGACAGTATCTATGGCCCGCAGTACTTTACCAAATAGTGCTGGTAGTCAATTCTTCATTTGTTTAGAAGCTGCTCCTAATCTAGATGATCAATACGCGGCCTTTGGCAAAGTTATCGACGGTATGGAAATAATTGATAAAATTGAAGCAAAAGAAACAATAAGTGATATTAATACCGGTAAATTACAAAATAATATAATAATTACTAAAGCAATTGTTGATCTAAAAGACTACAAACTTGGCGAAGTAGAAAAAAATTAAAGGAGATTAAAATGTATTTAGATAAAAATTTAAGTAAAGAAGAATACAAAAAGTTTTGGGAAACAAATCCAAACAACCACTTTATGTCATCTTACGAATGGGGTCAAATCTGTAAAAGAAACCGTAAGCAAATACCTTGTTATATTGGATTAAAAGATGACAATAATAATATCTTAGCGGCCTGCTTATTACTAAAGAAAAAAACACCATTAAAAATGTGTTACTTTTATGCCCCCCGCGGATTTTTAATTGATTATAACAATAAAGAATTATTAAAAGATTTTACTAATGCCTTAAAGCAATATTTAAAAGAAGAAAATGGTATATACCTAAAAGTAGATCCAGCTATAATTTATCAAGAAATCGATGAAAATGCCCAAAAAATTGAAAATGGTAAAAATAATTATGATTTATTTAATTATTTAATTTCGCTTGGATATCATCATTTAGGATTCAATAAATTGTATGAACATAACCAACCAAGATATACTTATCGAACTCATTTTAAAGATTATCCTACTTTTGATGATTACGTAAAAAAAATATCTAAAACCAGCTATAGACAAATTAAAAGAAGCTATAACTATAACTTAGAGATTTCCTTAAGTGATGACATCAAAACATTTTATGATTTAATTACAATTATTTCTAATCGCAATGGTTTTAAAAAATATACTTATAATTATTACCTAGACATTTACCAAACTTTTAAAAGCGAAAATAGAGCTAAAAACTTTACAGCTAAAATAAATATCCCGGAAGTAATTAATAAATTAGAAAATGAATTAAGCAAGGAGAAAAACATAGACCGTAAAAATAAACTTACTAAAGATATTGAATTTTTCAAATCAAAACTACCAATAACTGAAAAAGTAATTGCATCCTTAATATGTTTATATACTAATCAAGGAGCATGGACCATGTATATAGGCAATGATGATATTGCTGAATATACTGGAGCAGTTAATCGCCTTTACTATGAATTTTACTTAGATGCCTATAATAACAAATATAAATTTGCCGATCTATTTGGTACA
>CALWAM010000023.1 GCA_944373135.1 uncultured Bacilli bacterium
TTGTTTAATAACTCAATTATAAGGCTTAAGTCCTTTTTTATATATAGAAATGTTTCACATCTATTGTATAACTACACAATCAAATCTGAAAATATAATTTCATATTTTCTTTATTAAGTTGCTTATGTTATAATATAAATTATAGGAGGATATTATGAAAAAATATCGTTGCACTATATGTGGCTATATATATGATGAAGAAAAAGAAAAAATTAAATTTGAAGATTTACCTGATGATTGGACGTGTCCTTTATGTGGAGCACCCAAAAATTTATTTATTGAAGTTAATGAAGAATCAAATAACGAAAATAAAGAAACAACAATAAAAAATAGTGGTACACAAATAGAAGAAGAAAATGATTTAAGAGAATTATCAAAAGAAGAAATAAGATATATTTGTTCTAATTTAGCTAAAAGTTGCGAAAAGCAATATTTAACTACTGAACAAGATTTGTTTAATTCATTAAGCAATTATTTTGATAGATATATTACTAATGAAAATGGCACAATAGAAGATCTTATTAATTTATATAATCAAGAAATAGACTTATATCAAAAAACTTTAGATACTGCTAGTATCTATGATGATGGAGGCTCCAAAAGAGTTATAACATGGGCAAGCAAAGTCTCTGCTATAGTTAGAGCAATCCTAAATAATTATCAAGAAAAAGGAATGGAATATTTAAAAAATACTAAAATATGGGTTTGTGACATATGCGGATTTGTTTATATAGGAAACAATCCTCCAGAAGTTTGTCCTGTTTGTAAAGTCCCTAGTATTAAAATTATGGAGGTAAAATAATATGAGTAAAGAACATGCTTATCGAAATATAAAACTATGTACTAAAGATTGCTTATGTTTATTTGTATGTCCAACCGGAGCAACTAATAATGAAACTGGACAAATCGATTTTTCAAAATGTATCGGCTGTGGAGCTTGTGCAGCCGCCTGCCCTTCAAGAGCTATTACCATGCTCCCAAATGTAATGCCCGCAATTCAACCTAAAAATAAAGAAGTATTAGCTAAAATAGATGAACTAATTAATAAGAAAATTAATGAGATAAAAATATTAAAATATTTATTAGAAAAATCTAATGAAGAAGAACAAAAATTATTTAAAGCTCTAATTCATTCTAACACTGTAATACTAGAAGACTTATTCCGTGAATCTGAATATATGATTCCTCAAAGTAATAAAAGTATTGAGTTATTAAATAAACTAAAAAGTAATCCTGAAATAGAAAATACAGTAATTCAACTATTAGAAAAATTTTCAAACCAATAAATTAAAAAACGATATTAACTAAAAATTATATGTTAATATCGTTTTTATCACATAATATAAATTATTCCAAATATTGTATTTATAAAAATCCATGATATAATGAAAACGAGGTTATGATTATGGAATACAAAGAGTTAAAAAATAATGTAGATAAATTAGAAGAAAAAATAACTAATATAAGGAGGTCACTTTGACTTACCAAGTAAAGAAAAAAAAATTATTGAATTAGAAGCCATGATGAAAAGTGAAAATTTTTGGGGTGATATTAATAATGCTAATAAAATAAACCAAGAATTAATAAATATAAAAAAAGAAATTAAAGAAGCTCAAAGATTATATAAAGAAATTACAGATGACAAAGAATATTTAGAATTAATTATCGACGATGAAGAAGCTTTAGATGATTTGGCTCTAAATTTGCAAAAATTGTCTCTTGATATTGATTTATTAGAAAACAATACATTATTCAATGAAGAATATGACAAGCTAAATTGTTATTTAGAAATTCATCCTGGAGCTGGTGGTACTGAATCTTGTGATTGGTCAAGTATGCTTTTAAGAATGTATAAAAGATTTTGCGAAAAACAAAATTTTAAATATGAAATTATTGATGAACAGGAAGGCGACGAAGCCGGCATAAAAAGCGCTACCTTAAAGATAACTGGGCTTAATGCTTATGGCTATTTAAAAAACGAACAAGGCGTTCATCGTTTAGTTCGTATTTCACCATTTGACTCTAATAAAAGACGGCATACATCATTTGCATCAGTTAGTGTAATTCCGGAGTTTGATAATAAAATAGATATAGAGATAAAAGATTCAGATTTAAAAATAGATGTGTTCCATAGTAGTGGAGCTGGTGGTCAATCGGTTAATACTTCAAATTCTGCCGTTCGAATAACTCATCTTCCTTCTAAAATAGTAGTGACTTGTCAAATAGAAAGAAGCCAGTTAAAAAATAAAGACACAGCAATTCAAATGTTAAAAGCCAAATTATATCAAAGAGAAATAGAAAAACAAAATGATCAACTTGCGTCAATAAAAGGTGAACAAACTAGTATCAATTTTGGAAGTCAAATAAGAAGTTATATTTTGGAACCATATAAATTGGTTAAAGATTATCGAAGTAATTATGAAACGTCTCAAGTAGACAAGGTTTTAGATGGGGATATAACTGAAATGATTTTATCTATCCTAAAATCAAAGAAAAGGAGTTAATATGGTTTATAAAAAATATCTTAATTTAATATTAGGATTATTGATAGTTGCTTTTGCCTTTAATGCATTTTTACTACCTAATAACTTTACTGCTATAGGTACTAGTGGTCTTTCTGTTATTTTTAATAAATCATATCAAATAGATACTGGATTATTCGTTTTAATTGCTAATATTATATTATTATTAATTAGTTACTTATTTCTTGGGAAAAAAGCCACTTTTAATAGTTTAATTGGAAGCCTTTTAATGCCAGTATTTATGAAATTAACTGAGTACCTAATTCCTTTTCTTGATATTAGTAATATAGAGCCAGTAGTATCAGCTATAATTGGTGGTATTTTAAGCGGTATAGGATATGGCCTAATATTTAAAGAAGGATTTACTTCTGGAGGAACAGATATATTAGATCAAATAGTTACTAAGTATTATCACATTCCCATCGGTTCATCTATTTTATTAGTAGATGGCCTAATAGTAATAGCCGGAGGTCTAGTATTTGGCATTGAAACATTTATATATAGTTTAATTATATTAATTCTAATAGGGAAATTTTCTACTGAAAAAAGTATTGGTTTAAAAGAAGATAAAATTCTCTATATTTAAAAAAAAAAAATTAAAGAAATTACTGCCTATTTAATCAATAACTATCAATTTGGTTTAAGTATATTAAATACTGTTGGCGGCTTTAAAAAGAACAACAATAAAATGATTATTTGTTCTGTCAGTAATTCTTATTACTATGAAATTAAAGAGAGTATCAAATTATTAGATCCTGATGCCTTTATTATAATTACCGACTCATACGATACAATTTACAAAAAGAAAATATCTAGACAAAAAAATAAATAATTGCTTTATTTGTTTTTTTGTCTTAAAATACTATGAAAAGAGAGGAATTTAAATGAAAGATGTTATTAAATATTTAAATCAAATATTAAATAAGAATCATGAAATAGTTGTTGCGTGTTCTGGTGGACCAGATTCTATGTGTTTACTCTCTTTATTGTGTGAGTTGAAAGAAAAATATAATAATAAAATAATTGTTTGTCATGTTAATCATAAAAAAAGAATTGAAAGTGAAGAAGAAAAAGAATTTGTTAAACAATATTGCGATAAATATAATTGTCAATTTGAATATTTAGAATTATCTCCTGATTTAAAAGATAATTTCCATAGCGTTAGCCATAATCTTCGATATGAATTTTACAAAGATACTATAGCGAAGTATCATGCTAAAATATTGATGACTGCTCATCACGGTGATGATTTAATGGAAACAATTTTAATGAGACTAACAAGAGGATCTTCTCTTAAAGGATATAGTGGCTTTCAAAAAGAAACTACGTATGATGGCTATAAATTAATCCGACCACTAATTACTTTAACCAAAGACGAAATATTAAAATATGATATAGAACATGGTATTCCTTATAGAATAGATCAAACCAACTTTGAAGATCATTATACTAGAAACAGATATAGACATCATTTATTGCCATTTTTAAAAGAAGAAAACCCCAATGTTCATAAAAAATATCTAAAATTTAGTGAAAAAATATATGAATTAACAACTTATTATGAACAGGAAGTCCTTGATAAGTATAATCTTATCGTTCAAGATAATATTATTAATACTAAATTGCTTAATAAGGAAAACAAGATCATCGTTAAAGGAATCATTGAAAAATATCTATCTGATTTATATTCAAATACAAAATATAATTTTAATGATCAGACTATTGTGGATATCATAAAGGTTATCAACAGTCAAAAACCAAATATTACTATAGATATACCTGGAAATATTAAAATTGTAAAAGAATATAATGAAGTAAAAGTTTTAAATATTGAAAAAAAAGACTATAAATTACCATTTAAAAATAATTTAAAAATCCTGGATAAAACTTTTAAAATTACGAATAATACTACTGACAATTCCAATTATATTGTAAGACTGAATACCCAAGAACTAGCAATGCCATTATTTGTTAGAAATCGTTGCATTGGCGATAAAATGACAATTAAAAACTTAAATGGAACAAAAAAAATAAAAGATATCTTAATTAATAGTAAGATTCCTAAACACCTAAGAGATAATTTGCCTATCTTAGTTGACAGCAATAATACAATATTATGGATTCCTGGACTAAAAAAATCACAATTTTGTAAAGACAAAAATGAATTATATGATATAATAATTGAGTACAAATGAGAAAGGAAAAAATTATGAATAAAAATAACAAATTAAGAAATGCTCTGCCTTATTTATTATTACTTATTATCATAACTGGGACATTACTATTTTATAATCGTACCCTTTATGAAGTACATGAATTAAGTGCTGGAGAATTATATTCAGAAATAAAAGATGAAAATGTTAGTGAAATTACTATTACTCCTAAAAGTAACGATTCTATTTATTATGTTGAGGGTAAATTATCTGATTATAAAGAAAATGAATCATTTATAGCAAAAATAATGCCAGAAGAAGTAGATAAAATTACTAATTATGTCGAGGAACAAAATTTAAAAGCTTATGAAGTAAATAAAGATCCTGGTACTAGTTCTATACTAATTATTATTAGTAACATTTTACCAATTTTATTATTAGGAATATTAACTTATATATTATTTAGTAAAATGGCTAGTGGAAATAATAAATCTATGGATTTTGGTCGTAGTCGTGCTAAATTAAGCGAAGATGGTGGAAAAGTACGATTTTCTGATGTTGCTGGATTAAAAGAAGAAAAAGAAGAAGTTGCAGAATTAATTGACTTTTTAAAAAATCCTAAAAAATTTCAAAAATTAGGCGCCAGAATTCCTAAAGGAGTTCTATTAGTAGGTCCTCCAGGAACTGGTAAAACACTTTTGGCCAAAGCTGTTGCTGGTGAAGCTAATGTACCATTTTTCTATATAAGTGGTTCCGATTTTGTTGAACTATTTGTTGGTGTTGGAGCCAGCCGTGTCAGAGACATGTTTAAACAAGCTAAACAATCTGCTCCATGTTTAATATTTATTGATGAAATAGATGCTGTCGGTCGCCAAAGAGGTGCCGGTTTAGGCGGTGGCCATGATGAAAGAGAACAAACATTAAATCAATTATTAACAGAAATGGACGGATTTGGCGCAAATGAAGGAATTATCATTATTGCTGCTACTAACCGCCCTGATGTTTTGGATCCGGCCTTATTAAGACCTGGTAGATTTGATCGCCAAGTTACGGTAAGCTTGCCTGATTCTAAAGAAAGAGAAGCCATACTAAAAGTTCATGCACGGAATAAAACATTTAAAAAAGACGTCAATTTAGAAAATATTTCTAAAAGAACGCCAGGATTTAGTGGTGCCGACTTGGAAAATCTATTAAATGAAGCTGCTCTTTTGGCTGTTAGAAGAAACAAAGATGCCATTGGTATGGACGAAATAGATGAAGCAACTGATAGAGTATTAATGGGACCAGCGAAGACTAGCCGTAAAATAACTGATAAAGAAAAACGCTTAGTGGCTATTCACGAATCCGGTCATGCTGTTATAGGTATTAAAGTTGAAGGAGCCCGTGAAGTTCATAAAATTACCATAATTCCACGTGGTGTCGCTGGCGGTTATACTATGATGTTACCTAAAGAAGAAAACATGGGTCCTATTTCTAAAGATGAATTAACTGCCCATATAGTTGGATTATTAGGTGGACGTGCCAGTGAGGAGTTATTTTTAAACGAAATAACCACCGGTGCTAGTGATGATTTTAAGAAAGCTACTCGCTTAGCCAGAGATATGGTTACAAAATATGGAATGAGTGACTTAGGGCCAATCCAACTAGAGGAAGACCATGAAGGTGTTTTCTTAGGACGTGATTATAATAAAGCTCGCAATTTTTCTGATCAAGTTGCTCTAGAAATAGATACAGAAGTTCGTAAGATAATTAATGAATGTTATGATGAAGCTAAAAAAGTATTAAAAGCTAATAAAGATTTAGTTTATTTACTAGCTGATACTTTAATGGAAAATGAAACATTAACAAAAGAACAAATAGACTCTCTTGTAACAACTGGTAAACTTATCCCTGAAGAAGAAGTAGAAACAGTAGATGTTACTACAACAAAATTACGCGAAATAGCCAAATCTCGTAAAATAAAAGGCTATAGCAAGATGACAAGAGAAGAATTAGAAGAAGCAATAAAAGAATCTGATAACTAAAAATCAGATTCTTTCTTTTTTAAATAATCATCTTCTGGAACATAAATTAATAACTCCCCTGGTGTACAATTTAAATAATAACAAAACTCTTCTATGTATTTAAAAGATATAGAATTAGTTTCACCTCTAATTATTCTATTTAAGTTTCTAGAGGTGATATTCATTCTTTGACATATCCAATATTTACTTTTTTTATTTTTTCTTAATAGTCCGACTATGTTTACTTTTATCATAATGATCTATTTCCTTTCAAGAAAATAGTACTAAATATAAGTAACGCAAATAAGATACTTGCATTACCCTTACTTTTGACTTATAATTAGTATGAAAAATATCGGTGAAAGTACACAAAAGGGAGATTTAATATGGTAAGAAGTTTTAATCCAGAGAAAGAATTAAGAAAAATTCAAGGTAATAAGCGCGAAAAAATATTATTAGTTATAATATTTTTGTTAATTATTATTACAATTGGTACATCATTTGCTTTATATCAAGTTCAAAATAAACAAGATATCGTGTTTACTAAAGTTGGTAATTTTTATGATGATTATATAATCGCGGCTTATGTGGATGGAAAGATGTCTACTGATTTTCCTAGTGAAAATTCTAATTATGTAGTTGAGAAGATTGAATGTACAAATGGTGCTACAGGTATTTGGGATTATACTAAGTGGGAAATTAAAATATCAAAATTAGAAAATAGCAATACTAAATGCAATGTATATTTTATTAAAGATGAAACACTTCCGTCAGAGCCAGAATTATACCAAGGAATGATACCAGTTATATTTGATGAAGATGGAAGAGTAAAAGTAGCAGATACCTCCATACCTCAAAAATGGTATAGTTATAAGAATCATATGTGGGCGAATGCTGTATTAGTTGATTGCAGGATTGAAAATATTAAAAATAAATATTTTGACGGCGTAAAACTAAGAACAGACATAGTTGGCAACGAAATACCGATGGAAGACATTTTACAAATGTATGTGTGGATCCCAAGATATAAATATAAATTATGGAATGCTGAAAATGGTACTTCAGATGAACAAGCCATAGAAATAGCGTTTGAGTCAAAAGATACTCCAAAATCAAATGGTAACACAAATGGAACCTGGTTAACTCATCCCGCATTTACCTTTGGTGATACAGAATTAAACGGAATTTGGGTTGGCAAGTTTGAACCAAGTAATGGCACTTTAAGCAATTCTTATGATTTAACAAATATTCAAATAAAACCAAATGTTGTCTCAATGGTATACATAAATATAAGCGAAGCATTTTATGGTACTAGAAATATTGAATTACAATATGCTAGTCGTTATAACATAAATCAAAACGAAATAGACACGCACATGATGAAGAACATGGAGTGGGGAGCCGTAGCATATTTAACTAACTCCAAATATGGAAGATATAAAATTGATGGAGAAAATTGCATTGATTCAGGATGCGAAGTTTGGCTGAATAATACTAATACTGGTACAGGATGTGATGGAGTATCGATTGAAGCGTGTGGCGGTGCTATTACTGGATGTTCTGGTGACTCAACTGTATCAGCTTCTATAAACAATACATTAACATGTTTAAGTGGCTACGATTGGGCACATAAAGGGGTAAATGCTTCCACTACTGGGACCATGTATGGTATTTACGACATGGTTGGAGGCACATGGGAATTGATAATGTCAACAATGTACGATCAAAATAATAACTTTTTTCCAGTTTCATCAGGTTTTACATCTGCTCCAGATTCAAAATATTATGATTCATATAGTTATGGAGAGAATGGCCGTGAATTTACCAGAGCTAAGTTAGGCGATGCTACAAAAGAGGTAATAAAGATACCGAGGGAGCCATCAGTCAGTTGGTATAATGATGCTATAACATTCTTCTATAGCTATGGCGCATGGGGATCGCGGGGTGGCGCCAACTTTGCTGTAAAGGGAAATCCGAACGCGGGCATTTTCCATTTTAATGCATATACTGGAGCTAGAGTTGCTAATGCTAGCTTTCGGAATGTATTAACTGCTCAAGATAATTAAAAGTTATTAAACAACACTCAGTTTTTAGTAATGATATTTAACCGTAATATAAAATCTTTTAAGCAAGTTATAAATTAAATAACTTCACTTCAAATCTGAGTTTTTATTAAAAAATATAACACTTATCTATTTCTTTTATGATTTATGTTGTAAAATAAAATCATATAAAAAGGAGAGATAATATGAATAAAAATTATGACGATTTTACTATAATTGATTGTATCACTAATATAATAGAAGAAAAAGAAGGTTATTATTTATTTAAAGACACAATCTTCTTTGGTGAAAAAGGTGGCATGAAAGGCGATAAAGGAACAATTAACGGTTTAGAAGTTAAAGATCTTAAATGGGATGGCGATAAATTATATCATAAAGTTGATGGTATATTATCTGATCCAATAACTATGCACGTTGATAAAGAAACAAGATTTATGAATACTGCTGTACAAAGTGTTTTGCATTTATTAGATGGATATTATGCAAAATTAAATCTATATTTATCATCCGTTGGCGTAAATTTAGAAAATCAATGGTACGAAGTTAATTCTAAGGATATTTCGGTAGAAGATTTATTAAAAGTCCAAGAATTTATTAATGATATTATTCATCAAGATATAAAAATGAATATTAGTTACATGAATGGTCGTGATTATCCAGATGAGTTTTACCATCAATTTGAAACCTTGCGATTAATAAGCTTCGGCACCATTAATACTCAACCTTGTGGTACTCTACATGTTAATAAAACATCACAAATAGAAAGTTTTCAAATATTAGATTATGAAAAAAACTCAAGAGGTACTAGAGTATATTTTACATGTAATCACATGACAAATAATAAATTACTAAATAGTTATAATTTATTAAAATCATGTGCTCAAGCGTGTTGTGTTAAAAAAGAAGAATTGTTAGAAAAAGTAAATGATTTGTTAATAAATAATAAAATATTAAAAAAAGAATTAGCTGATCTTAAAAAAGAATTAATAGAACAAAAAGCCCTACAATTATTGACTAACAATCAAAAAATTATTGAATACACTACAACGGATGCAACAGAAATAAGAGATTTAGCTCAAACTATGATAAATAAAATTAAAGGTACAAAAGCCATCTTGTCTATGGCGAATGATGTAATTAATTTTGCTATTATTTCTAGTGTAGATAAAGCTCGTGATATTTTAGAGCAGTTAAAAACTCATTATTCAATAACTGGTGGTGGAAATAATAAAATTGTTACGGCTAAGTTATCAGCTGATAAAAATGAATTTATTAAAGCTTTAATGTCGATAATTTAATATTATAATAAAAAAAATATAAGCTCAAATTATCTTTAATTGAGTCTTTTTTCTGTTAAATATTCTTGTTTTTGAAATTTGAAAAAATTCTTTTTCTATAAACTTATAATTTATTAAAGACAAAACAAGTCGTTTGTGATAAAATAAAATAAGTGATAATTATTTGGAAAAAGGTGTGGTATTATGGCAAAAGTTATTTCACTTGTTAATCAAAAAGGCGGCGTAGGTAAAACTACTTCTAGTATAAATTTAGCAGCAGCATTAGGTAAAGAAGGCAAAAAAACATTATTAATAGATTTGGATCCTCAAGGTAACGCTTCAACTGGATTGGGTTTAAACAATAGTGATATAAAATTAGATATATATGATGTAATGACTGGAAATTGTCCTATTAATGAAGCGATTATCAAAACTAAATTTAAAAATTTATCAATAATTCCATCAACAATAAACTTGGCCGGTATAGATGTTGAATTTGTTAAAAACATGTTAGAAGATTCAAGCTTTAGGCAAAATGAACAACTACGCAATGCTCTTAGCTCTATCCAAGAAAAATATGATTATATAATTATTGATTGCCAACCATCATTGGGAATATCAACAATGAATGCATTAGTAGCTAGCAATTCGGTAATTATACCTGTTCAATGTGAATTTTTTGCCTTGGAAGGTATTACTCAATTACTTAATTCTATAATTATGGTTCAATCTAACATGAATCCTGGTTTGCGAATTGAAGGAGTACTTCTCACCATGTTAGATGGCCGAACCAATATTGGATTAGAAGTTATCGAAAACGTCCGTAAATATTTTAAAAACAAAGTTTTTAACACTATAATACCTAGATTAGTAAGATTAGTAGAAGCACCAAGCCATGGTAAACCAATTAGTGACTATGATCCTGATAGTCGAGCAACTGAAGCATACGCAAATTTAGCAAAGGAAGTGATTAGTAGAAATGGAAACTAAACGAAAAGCACTAGGTAAAGGATTAGAGCAATTATTTTCTAATGAAAGAATTGATTTTGATAGTTTTGAAAATAATATTGTTAAAGAAGCCAATACTAAGGACATTCAAGAAATAGACTTATCTTTAATAAGATCAAATCCGTATCAACCAAGAAAGACCTTTAATCAAGAGGCTTTACAAGAACTAGCTGAATCAATTAAAGAACACGGAATCGTTCAACCAATTATTGTAAAAAAGAGTATCAAAGGGTATGAGTTGGTTGCCGGTGAAAGAAGAACCAAAGCTGCTAAGTTGGCTGGATTAAAAACTATTCCTGCTATAATACGTGATTTTAATGATCAAGAAATGATGGAAATAGCTTTAATTGAAAATATTCAAAGAGAAAATTTAAATCCTATAGAAAAAGCTAATGCT